>NZ_JCAXEC010000012.1:0-125633 GCF_059758715.1 Sphingobacterium sp. GQ94 | reverse complement strand
ATTGCATTTAAATGAAAGACAATTTAACCATGAAATTGTTCCATGATCAGACCCTTGTTCTATAGTGCAATGTTATTTCTGTAGATATTTTAATCAGAAATTCGGTTGACTACAAACAAATTCCATGTATTAGGAATACGAATTACAAGCTTATGATTTTTCTAAGGATACTTTTTTGAATTCGGAATAAGGATTAGCGTCTTTAGAGAATAGAAGGCTAATATAAAATGGTAATTTTCGATTTGAAAATTACCATTTTATAAAACAAGGACGTGTTTAAAATTTAAGATGTCATCTTCAAACCAAATATGATTTTAGGAATCGACCCTTTATAAATTACTGAGTAAGTTAATCCTCGTACCGAACGAAATTACTCTGATTATCAAAAACCAATTCTAATTCATTGGTTAATTCTACATCATAACCATGTTTTTCTTTATCGATAGATGAAATTTGTTCACTGGAATGATTTTTAGTTACGTAACTCGAAATACCAGTAGGGATAAACGAGCCAGGCAGCGCAGTACGAATGGGAGCTTCCGCTTCAATCCATTGGCCCTTTTTGTCAAAGGTTATTTTCGTGCCATTATCCAAAATTGCCGTATACTCTTTCCCAGTTAATCCTTCTCTTTCTTCATTGATGTTTAAGATTTTATTTTCTGCAAAGTGACTCATTAGAAATTCTGAGGCTGCATTTGGCAAATCTTCATTTTTAATAGATTCTTTATCACATGAAACTGCAAGTACTGCGCAAGTGATCAATGCTGTTAATCCTAAGTGTAATTTTTTCATTTTTAATTGATTTATGTATGTTAGTCGTCTATTTTGATAAATTCTCCTTTTTTATTGAATTCTAGGTCAATTCCACTGGTTAACTCAATACCATAACCTTTACTATTTTTATTGATCTGTACGATTTGATTGTTGGGAAATTTTTGATCAACATAGATTGAAATTGCGCTGGGAACAATTTTTCCTGGAATGGGTTTTAATTTTGCATCTACCTCGATCCAATTGCCCTTGCTATCAAATTCCAATTCTGTTCCATTTTGCAATACAACTTTGTATTCAATACCTGAAAAAAATTCTTTGTCTGAACTAACTAAAGATAATTTATGACCTGCATAAAAATCAGTGATAAAGTTTTGTGCTTTCTTAGGTAACTGGGCGTATTCAAGTACCTTTTCTTGCGCTGTGGCTGCTAAGGAACTCAATAGAGTTGCTGAAATTAAAAATAGATTTGCTATTGTTTTCATATCATTATTATTTTGATTTTAAACAAATATCAAATCCAATTTTGGAAAGAAATGGGAATATTTAGGAAATTTGAGTTTTTTGATTTATTTTTTTTATTGAAAAAATGTGCATACCCAGTTCGTATGTATATTCAATTTTAATGCTCGGATATTTTCCTAAAATTGTCTCTACGATTGATAAACCCAATCCGTTGGAGTTTGGATCTTGACTACCTTTATGAAACCGCTCGAAAATATAGTTGGGATTTAATGCTTCTGATGAACTTGAATTGGCAATCTTAACGATCTCACTGTTGATGTCAATAATAATCTGTCCATTTTCTTTATTATATTTAATCGCATTACTTATTAGATTAGAAATTAGTATTTGAACTAGTTCTAAGTTAAATTTTGCTAAGAAGAGACCTTGCTGATTAATCGTTGTATTTAACTTTTTATAGGTGATAATATCTTCCAGATCTTCAATCATGTTGCTGATAACTTGGTTAAAGTTTACTTCTTCTAAATTTGGATATTGATTATTATCAATTCTAGAAAGCATCAACAACGATTTATTTAAGGCAACCATCCTTAGTAAAGCTTGTTTAGCTTCAGTTATTTTCATGAGTTGTTTTTCATTGGTTTGCTCATCCTGAATCAGCAAATCTAACTTACTAATGGTAATGGCCAATGGAGTTTGTAATTCATGTGAAGCATTTTCTAAAAATCGTTTTTGTCCTTGAAATACCTCTTCGTTCTTATTGATCATTTGTTGGATATGCATGGTTAATTTTTCAAATTCAAGAACTTCCGTGGGGATAGGTTGGAAACTTTTTGCTTCTCCAAATCGGTAAAGACTTAGGTTTTTAAGAATAGCTTGAAAAGGTTTCCACGCCCTGTTCAGGACAAGATAATTAATGCCAAGAATACTCAGAACGATTAAAATGTATAATACAGTAAGTGATATTGCTAAATTAATTAAAAAATCATCTTCCTCCACGGTTGATGTTCTGATCTCCAATTTATACGGTTTTCCCTCTTTGCTGTAAAAACCGGTTTCTAATATGCGGTATGGTTCTTCTTCTTCATCATAGGGCATATATATCAATTTCTTTGAAAAATGATTATTATCCAAGTTTTCAAAATCCTTGGATGTGCTTATTCTAAATTGATTAATTCCAAAGGAATTACTTTTGTTTAGTATCTCTGGGTTATCATAAGCTTCGCGAATTATTTCGATTTTTTGATTTTTCAATCCGTCATCGATATTATCATATACCTCATCCATTAATACCGCATAAAATAATAATGCCCAAATGGCCATAATAATTAGGATGGCCAAAGCCAAATATCTATTTGTATAATTTTTTACTGAAATAGCCATCTAAACAAGTTTATATCCAACACCGTATATTGCTTGAATATCAAATTCGGCTTTTGAATCTTTAATTTTACGTCTAATATTTTTTATCTGAGAGTAAATGAAATCTAGATTATCAGATTGATCGGTATAATTTCCCCACACGGATTCAACTAAAGTTGTTTTTTCGACAAGTTTATTCGGTCTTAATAGGAAATAACATAAGATATCATATTCTTTTCTATTAAGTGACAATGGTTTACCGTCTATTAAGACCAATCTATCATCAGGAGATAAAGTCGCATTTTTATATAAAACATTCATATTTCCATCTCTGGAATTTCGGCGAATAATTGATTTAATTCTCGCTAATAATTCCGCTAAATGAAATGGTTTTGCTAGGTAATCATCGGCGCCAATTTCTAAACCATTGACTTTATCTTCTACCGAATCCTTGGCAGACAGTATAAGAATGGGTTGTTGTTTATTTGCATCCTTTAAAGCATGAAGAATGTCGAGTCCACTGCCACCTGGTAACATAATATCCAATAAAATACAATCGTATTCGTAGGTGAGTGCATTCTGCAAAGCTTCATCATATGTTTTTGCAGTCTCAATTAGGAATTTCTCAGATTCTAAGAATTCCTTCAGACTTTCCAATAATGCTATTTCATCTTCTATTATTAGGATTTTCATTTTTTTTTACACTAAAGTACAATTATCGCCTTAGAAACTGAAAACATTCTGGAATGCTATAAATGATTTTTCGCTTAGTTGTATCTGACAATTTATTAAAGACAGGATCGGCCTCTTTTTTAGATTTACCCAAAATGAAAGACTCCTCAGGCGGGGAACCTAAGGAGTCTTAACTAACCAATTATTAACCTAAATTATGAGCTAAACATTATTCAAGTTCCGTGCCGTTTTGTTTTAAGCTTCGGCTTTTAACGTCTTTTAACATTTTTTACCTGTTTCTTTTACTTTTTATGCCATACTTAAGCTTACGTGTTCTTTAGCTAGGATATTCAAGTTAGTACGAATACATTTTATCGCTCTTGTTTTCCAACTTGGGGGTTTTTGATTAAGTTCCTTTGTAAAAGGATTTATAGCTGGTAAGCTTTCTTATGATTTGTGTTCTTATTCTTTGCTCTAGATAGATAATTGTAAAGGTACTGTCGTTTTGTCCGTTGAAGCTTCGAACACATAATTTTTACATGGAATAGGACAAAATATTATACATTATTTTTGTAGCTAATAGACTTACTTTCTTGGAAATGAAGCTATCATTTTGTACCTTAATTTCAGAAAATCAGTTTCTTAAACCTTTTGTATGCATAGAATTTCTCGATATTTAACGCTCCTTATACTTTTGGGTCTATCTTATTCTTCTTTAATAGGTCAACCATATCGTAAAAATCGCGCACCGTTAATTGAAAAACCATTTATTGAACTGCCTCTAGGGTCAATTCAGGTTAAAGGATGGTTAAGAGAAATGCTAAATAGACAGGGAAAGGGAGCGACTGGTCAATTAGATAAACTTTATCCAAAGGTCATGGGGCAAAGAAATGGCTGGCTGGGTGGGGATGGAGATCAATGGGAGCGGGGACCCTATTGGGTTGATGGTTTACTACCCTTGGCCTACTTGTTGGATGATAGCGAATTAAAAGCTAAAGCTCAAAAATGGGTAGAGTGGGCCATACAGAGCCAAAATAAGGAAGGCTATTTTGGTCCGTCAAAAGACTTTGAGCCGGAACCGGGTCTTCAGCGGAATAACGCAAAGGATTGGTGGCCCAAAATGGTTATGTTGAAAATTCTTCAACAATATTATTCAGCTACTGGAGACATTCGAGTAGTCAATTTATTTAGTAAATACTTCCATTATCAATTAAAAACATTAGAAAAAACACCTTTGGGACATTGGACCTTTTGGGCAGAATACCGCTCCGCAGATAATCTACAAGCTGTGTATTGGTTGTACAATATCACCGGGGATCCTGCCTTGTTGGAGTTATCCGAAATCTTACATGCCCAAGGATTTGATTTTACAAGGCAGTTCCTAAATCGAAAGATGTTGGCCAAACATCGCAGTATCCACTGTGTAAACTTGGCACAAGGTTTAAAGGAACCCGTTGTTTATTATCAACAAAGTAAGGATCCGAAACATTTGAGGGCCGTCAAACAAGGACTGGAAGATATTCGGCTTTTCAACGGACAAGCACAAGGAATGTATGGAGGTGATGAAGGACTGCATGGAAGTAATCCAACCCAAGGTTCGGAATTATGCTCCGCAGTGGAATTGATGTACTCCCTGGAGGAGATGGTGGAAATCACTGGGGATGTGGATTATATTGAACATTTGGAGAGGATAGCCTTTAATGCACTTCCTACTCAAATTTCTGATGATTTTATGCGTAGACAATATTTTCAGCAAGCAAATCAGGTCCAAATAACCAGACAGATGTATAATTTTGATGTTAACCATTCAGGAACTGATCTGGTCTATGGTTTATTAACGGGTTATCCTTGTTGTACTTCAAACATGCATCAAGGGTGGCCAAAATTTGCTCAAAATTTGTATTTTGCTAGTGCTGATTCTGGCGTTGCATCCTTAATTTATTCTGAATCCTTAGTGAAAGTTAAAGTAGGAAAAGAAATGGAGGAAATACAGATTGATCAAGAAACGTTTTATCCATTTGAAGAAAAGATTACCCTGAAGATAAGCCACAATAATTCTGGTGGTATTGAATTTCCATATCATATTCGAGTTCCCAGTTGGAGTAAAAATCCAACAATATATATTAATGGCAAACGGGTGGATTCAAAGATCGTTCCAGGTGAGATCGCTCGAATCGAAAGGATTTGGAGAGATGATGATGTAATGGTTCTAGACTTTCCTATGGAATTTAATTTTGAACAATACCATGAAGGATCCAGATCAATAGTACGCGGACCATTGGTGTATGCAATGGATATCCCTTCCCAAGAGAAGGAAGTTATTTTCTCGGATACTGAAAAAATAGAATTTGGTGATTCGTATTTGGAATTCACGCCATTGCAGGATTGGAACTATGGTCTTGCATTATTTAAAAAAGAAGAAATGAAGGAATTATTTCTAGTTAATCCCGTTTTAGGAACTGATAAAAGCTTCCCCTGGAATCGTGAGAATAGCCCAATCGAAATAAAAGTTAAAGCCAGGCAATTGCCCTTTTGGAAGTTATATAATGGGATGGCTGGACCAATGCCAACAGCTGATATGCATGGTTTAAATATTGATGATTTAAAAGAGAAAGAGATTAGACTTATTCCCTATGGTTGTTCTACTTTGAGAATAGCTCAGTTTCCAATGATTCGTAAATAAGAAAAGTACCTATATAAACATAATACCTATGAATGACCAATTCTCAAGACGTAAATTTATTGCTGCCTCAGGAATTTTAGCTGGTAGTACGATTATTCCCTCAAGCGGTACACCAATCTTAGGGGATGGTTTAAATCAATTTGATTTAAAATCGAATACAAAGAAAACAAAAGTGGCGCTTGTAGGAACAGGATCCAGAGGAACCGGTATGTGGGGGAAAGATGTCATCAAGAATTACTCAGATCATGTAGAATATGTTGGTTTGTGCGATAAAAATCGAGGGAGATTGGCCTTTGCAAAAAATTACATGAACGCGAGTTGCCCTACCTATACAGATTTTGAAAAAATGATGAAAGAAACAAAACCTGACCTTTTGATTGTTTGTACCATGGACTCTAACCACCATGAATTTATTGTTAGAGGGATGGAATTAGGGGCTGATGTTTTAACCGAAAAACCAATGACGACCGATGAGATCAAGGTTTCTCAAATTATGGATGCTGAGAAAAGAACTGGGAAAAAATGCAGAGTTACCTTCAATTATAGATATTCTCCTCACCGGGCAAAAATTTGGGAAATACTGCGTAAAGGTGAAATTGGAGATATTACCTCAGTTGATTTTCATTGGTATTTAGATACTTCTCATGGTGCTGATTATTTCAGACGTTGGCATAGAAAAGTTGAAAATAGTGGCTCCCTTTGGGTACATAAAGCAACACATCATTTTGATCTTTTGAATTGGTGGATTCAAAGTGATCCTATTTCTGTCTATGCCCTAGGTTCATTAGACTTTTATGGTAAAAATGGAAAATTTAGAGGTGAAAATTGTCGTTCATGCACGCATAGTAAAACTTGTGATTTTTATTGGGATGTAACTAAAAATGAATATTACAAGAATCTGTATGTGGATAATGAGCAGTATGATGGTTACCTGCGAGACGGCTGTGTTTTTAGGGAGGATGTGAATATTTATGATAAAATGGCGGCCACCATTGGTTATAAAAATGGGGTTCAAGTTGCTTATTCTTTAACTGCGTATTCCCCCTATGAAGGGTATAGAATTGCGTTTAACGGAACTAAAGGAAGGTTAGACGCTTGGATCCAAGAATCTCAAAGTTCTACCGGAAATGATTATGATGAATTGGTGCTGTTTAAGAATTTTGGAAAGCGGGAATCTATAAAAATTCCTCATGGTGGCTCATCCCATTCTGGTGGAGATAAGCTACTACAAGATCAGGTATTTTTACCAGGAATTTCTGATCCATTGAAACAAAGCGCAGGAGTTAGGGAAGGGGCCTTGTCTTGTTTAATCGGTATCGCCGCCAGAAAAAGCATTGAACAGAGAAAAGTAATCCAGATAGATGACCTAACGGATTTCAAAGTATAATAAGGTTAAAAGCTATGTATTTGACACAATACCACAGATTTAGATGATATGACGAATTTATTTTATGCCCTGAGTTCTTTTATTTTTTTCACTATGTTTCCCATAAATAACCAATATCCGAGAATAGGCCATATTGAGGTAGTTGACCCGAAAATGGAGAAGCTAGTTGATCCTTCTTCTGCTATTGAAATTATTGCTGAAGGAATGAAATGGGCAGAGGGTCCCGTTTGGGTCGAGAAAAGTAAATATCTACTTTTTAGTGATCCAAGTAAAAATATTATTTATAAGTGGGATGAGAAGAATAAGCTTCAAGAATTTATGAAGCCCTCGGGCTATGCTGGAGCTGATTTTTACAGCGATGAACCAGGAACCAATGGATTACTGATTAATCATAAAGGAGATCTTGTTGCATGCGATCATGGGAATCGTAGAATTAGTTTGATTTCATTACAAACTAAGCAAAGCACTTCTTTAATTGATCAATGGAAAGGTAAAAAATTCAATTCCCCTAATGATATTTGTCAGCATCCTAATGGAGACTATTACTTTACAGATCCACCTTATGGTTTGCCTGATCGAACAAAGGACACCCTAAACAAAGAGATTGTTGAAAATGGAGTATATCGGTTAAGTTCCAAAGGAAAAATTACTCAGATCATAAAAGATCTAGATCGGCCCAATGGTATTGCTCTTTCCTGGGATGCAAAGAAACTCTACGTTGCCCTTAGTGATGGGGATAAACCCTATGTAATGGTGTATGATTTATCGGTTAAGAATGGAGTTGAAAATGCCCGTGTATTTTTTGATTTTGGGAAACATTTTCCAAATGAATCAGTAACTGCAGATGGCATTAAGATTGATCGACAAGGAAATATGTATGCAGCAGCGGGCGATGGAATAATTGTGATTGATTCCAATGGAAAACTTTTGGGTCGAATTAGATCGGGGATTAGAACTGCCAATTGTGCTTTAGCTGGCGATGGTTTTTTATATATGACCGCAACAGATAAATTATTGAGAGTGAAGCTAAAAAACAAGTAGCCGAACTGATTTAGGAACAGGCACCCAGTTCAGTAATTTTTGAATAAGTCAAGCGTTTATACTACTGGTGCGCTCCTGTCGTTTTCTGATTATCACCTGACCAAATTTATACAGCCTATAATTAAGGCCAAGAGGCTAATAATAGAAAATATAGTTCTTATGTTGTTCCAAAAATTCCATGGTTTTTCAAACATTTCTCTCATGTGTAGGATTGATTGATCTGTTGCAGTATCTATTTGAAATGAGTCCAATTTTTCATTTAACGGGATATTTTTGATTCCAGTTATCCCAAAAACTCCGGCTAAATAGCCAATGTTTGAAATTAGCGTGCAAATGAATATGAAATTGTTATTACCATAGTGTTGAAAAGCGGTCAATGGGAGTAGGAGAAGGGGAGCTAAAAAACAAAAAAAGAAAACGGGGTTTAATATTTTCCTGTTTATGTTTTGCATGGCCTGTAAATAAGCTTTATCATTTAGCTGTCCTAAACCTAAGTTGACAGAGAATGTATAAGCGAAGAAAAGCCCCGCTATCAACGCTACTAGTAATATTGTTAGTGCAAATATTATTTCTGTAAAACCCATTGTCAATTATTTTTTGTTGTTAATTTCTCTACGTTATTAAAATAGCGTGTATCTTTGATGAGTGTTCAAAAGAGAATAGTCTAACATTAATCAATTAATGATTCAGAAACCGCAAAACTATCCTCTAGTAATCGGTAATCAATGATTAAATTGTTTTCCACAACCATTTCAATAAAAAACATAGAATCAACAACCTTATTTGTCTTCAACATTCTGGTTGAAAAGATTCCTGATAATATTGCATTTTGGCCGTCAACCAATATGTTTCTGATTTCTGCTGATTTTGGTTCTGTATTTTTCCAAAGTAATTCGTAAAATTCCTTAACTTCTTTTCTACTACTTCTTTTGCCTAACCATGGTGCTAATTTTTCATTTCCTGGTATATGCCACTGAATGTTTTCAGAAAACAATAGGACCAATTTCTCTAATTCTCTATGGGTAAGATATTGCAAGAAAAGTTGAACAATTGTTCTGGTGGTTTCAGAACCTTCTTTCATGATTTATTTGTTATTTTGTTTAGTTATAATATCTGTTAACTATTTTTAAAATTACTTCTGTCTATTTGACCAAGCTTTTAACTTTTATATAAGATATAGTCCATTATCAGAGGCTCTAGGCCATTTTTCCTGAACTCAGTTGCGATTTGTCCCTTATGGTAAGTATAGTGATTGATTACATGAAAAAACACATCTCGAATACAATTATTAAAGACCATTCCCTTGTTATTCGTGAAATTTATTTTTTCATTTAAGTTGAAATGATCAAGTATAAATAGGGAGTGTTCAAAGTTATGCTTCTCGATACCTTCAAGATCTTCTCTGAGATGAATTTCCCAAACTTTATATTGGACTTGAACCGGATCAATTCTGTTGTTCCAAATTTGATGAGCATTGAGGATATGATTATACAGTTTTACTGATTTTTCTAATGTTTTGTCTGGATTGTCATTTAAAATGTTCAACAACTTTAGGTTGAAGTGATGATTATATTCAAATAGTTCTTTAAAAAACTGTCTCATTTGTTCTATTTTCTTTTTTAGCAATATATTAACCTTAATTGTTTAAGAACTTTTCAATCATTGGAACCACAAATTCACTTTCTTTAAAGTCAGGTTTTAACGTCGTTATTTCTCCAATATATTCGCCATGTCCGCCTGGAATAATTGCTAAATTAGAACCCGTTATTTGTCTGTGTAACTCAATTGCATGCTCTGGGGTTATTATATCTTTATCACCGATAATGATTAGGGTGGAGACAGCAATAGCTTGGATTTGTTCATCCGCTATATCTTTAAAATTCACCATTCTTTTGACATCTCTGTCATGCATTATCTGCAAATTATTCTTTTCAGGCGCAACTCTTTTATATTCATCTTTCAATTGTTGAGGCATATTTTCTAATGTAGCACGGCTCATAAATTCCCAAAACCATTCAGGAACACCATTTCGTTTGGCAAGGGCAGACCCTAGGATTAATTTATCGACGATTTTCGGATGTCGAATTGCTATTTGCAGTGCCGTGGTTCCGCCATTACTAAAACCTAGAAAGTCAACTTTATGAAAGTTCAGGTTTTTAAGAAATGTAGCAATATCGTCCGCATCTTGTTCAAATGTAAGGTTAGTCATGCGGTCACTTGTTCGTCCATGAGCTTGCAATTCAACCGCTATTACTTTTCTGTTTCTTGCCAATAAAGGAATAATTTTTCCAAAATTGCTTTGGATAGTAGAACCGCCTCCATGAATTAAAACCAAAGGTTTTCCTTGTCCATAAATTTCGTAGTACATTTTCAATCCATTTACAGCTGAAAAACCAGAATTGAAAATTAATCCGTCTGTTGTCTTTGTTGTCATTTTATCGTTTTGTTTGCTTTCATTATTGACAAAATCAAAAGGAATACGTGAAATTGTGATCAAAAGTGTAATAGACTTCACTTATTTAGGTTCAATCTACAATTAAATTTAGTGGATTCAAACCTTTGAATTTTATCTTTTTATTATTTTTCCAATATCTCTGCATCATTCAAATCCTTTACATATTCGTTCTAATGCTTTTATTCCCTTAGAATTCTTCTGGACACTTTTTTTGAAACCAAGACCCTTTAATTCATATATACTAACTCTTTTTTTAGGTCAAATTAAAAAAAAAGTAAAAATTGAAATCCAATCGCTATAACCATCTCGTATATGAAATAAACAATAGACTATAAACAATAGATTATAAACAATAAACAATTAGGTTATGAAAGAGACAACCTCTACATCAGAAAGCTCCGTTGAAATAAATAATCAACAAGGAAGTGAGCTATTAGCCAGAAGGAATTTTTTAAAGATGGCTGGCGCCGGGGCTGCTGGAATAGCAATGCTCGGCATAATAGGCTGTGATAAGACTGATCATGGACCGGATATGAGTGGAAATAAATTTTACTTTGGTAGTGGTGATATCGCGATATTGAATTATGCTTATGCCTTAGAGCAATTAGAAGCGGCATTTTATATAGAGGTAGCGAACAAACCTTACTCTGGTATGAATGACTGGGAAAAGACACTCTTTAGTGACATCCGAGATCATGAGATTGCCCACAGAGAGTTTTTTAAAGCTGCCTTGGGAAAAAATGCAATTTCCAATCTCGAGTTCAACCTTTCAGGTGTGAATTTTTCGAGTCGAGAGAGTGTATTGGGAACAGCAAAAGCTTTTGAGGACCTAGGTGTTTCGGCATATAATGGTGCAGGTTGGCTTATTAAAAACGAGACCTACTTATTATTGGCTGGAAAGATTGTATCGGTTGAAGCACGACATGCTGCGCTAATTCGCGACCTCATTGACAATGGTACGTTCGCTAATGAAGAAGTTATTGATGATAATGGTCTTGATTTAGCCAAGAGCCCAACAGTGGTTTTGCAAACAGCGGCTCCCTTTATTAAATCAAAAATAGATGTTCGAGATTTACCAACTTATTAATTCAATCTAAAATTATTCTAACATGAACTTATTTAATATATTTGATACTATCACGCAAGTTGATCCAGAGTTCAATGAACGTGTAAATCCCCGTCGGGAAGCTATTCGGAGCATGATGTCTTTTGGCAAAAAAGTTTCAATCGCAGCAATGCCTTTCGTATTAAACGATCTTTTCAAGCAAGCATATGGGCAGACGCCAACGGATGTGACCGGAGTACTGAATTACGCACTAACTTTAGAATATCTGGAAGCTGAATTCTATACTAAAGGTGCTGCCAGTGCCAATTTAGTTCCTGCGGGCAAACCAATGGGAGCAATTACAACCATTCGGAATCATGAGGTAGCACATGTGGCCTTTTTGAAACAAGTCCTTGGCAATAAGGCTGTTTCTAAACCTACATTCGATTTTACTGCAGGGGGCGCTTTTCCAACGGTTTTTAGCAATTACGATACTTTTTTAGCGCTTGCTCAAGCATTTGAAGACACTGGTGTACGTGCATACAAAGGACAGGCTGGTTTATTGAAAGGTAATAAAGTCGTTCTCACAGCAGCATTACAGATACATTCTGTTGAAGCAAGGCATGCCTCACATATCCGACAGATGCGCCGTGCAAGGGGTGGTGCTGCGATGAACCAAAAACCATGGATAACTGGAGCTAATGATTCAGGAATTGGTGCAGCGGTTGATCCTATTTATGCTGGAGAAGATAACAAGGTACAAGGCGGTGTGGATATAACAACCTTAATGGGAATAAGCGGTAAACTTTCTTTGGATACGGCTACCCAGTCTTTCGATGAACCGTTGACAGATACCGCCGTGTTGAATATTGCAAAACTTTTCATAAAATAATGGTAATATATGATCTAATTTAACATCAGCCTGCATCTAACGATGCGGGCTTTTTTGTGTTGTTAAATTCTCCAGTTTGTAAATTAGAGATTTTTAGATAACTAGCTTTACTGTATTTTGCTTCCATTTGGCAATTCTGAGATCTAAAAATTGATGTTGTTGCTTTCCGCTCTCTTTTCTAATTCGATTTAAGATACTTAGAGTAATCATTCTAATTTTAGTGAATTTCTATATCCTTTAGGCAAGTCCGGTTTCTGCGATTTACTCTTAATGTGTAGATTAACAGAGATGTTAGCTCCCGAATGATGAAGCCACATTAATCCTCAGTGTTTCTCCAGAAGTATTTTTATCAAAGATTTATTTACGATTATTTATATGTTCCCGATGACGTACATTTCGGAGAGCGTAGGGGTGGGACTTCCTCCGGTTTTTTCCAAGGTTATCGCAAAAGCCTGGGCCTTCGGAATACGTTGCATTTCTAATAAGGGATTTATTCTTGAAAGTGGTAGAATTCCTGCATTGACGGGTTGGCCGTCGACAATAGCCCACAGTTGGTACTGTTTACCAGAAGGCGCGACCGGTAGATTGGTGGCTGCTAAAAAGACATTTGAAGTCTCTGTATCCCATAAGATAATCGCTGATCCCTCAGGAAATTTTTCAACCCCTTGTAGTTTGATAGTTTTGACGGACGGTCGTTGCAATACTTGCCAGCGTTCTTCTGCCTTTCGTAATTTTTCCTTTGTGTCTTCTTGAACGATGATGGCTTGTTGCGTTTTTTGTCGCTCGCGCGTTTGTTGAATGATAAGGTAAGCATTAGCGGCTAAACTAATTGCTACAATTACAGATGCAGCAATCCATATTGGTTGCCTTTTTCTAGATGGTAATTGAACTATTGTTTGCTTATCTGTTTGGAGATTGTGAATAGGGACCTCTTTATTCAATAAATCTGAACTGGTTTCTACTGGTGATTTAGAAACACGATCCCAAAGTACCTCCTTAAGTTTTTCCTCAGGTACAACGGCATTATGAGTTGCAAAATCCTCCATGAGCAATTGGGTATCAAGAATCGCTTGTTGAACCTCCGGATTGTTTTTACGAATACATTCTAGGATGCTCACTTCCTCTTCAGTGGCAAGCCCTAAAACATATGATTCGATAATCCCGGACGATATATATTCTTTAATATCCACAGTTATTGCAATTCGTTTAATATTTCCCGTAAATGAAGTAAAGCAGATCGTACCCTGGTTTTAACTGTACCCAAGGGGATCTTCAGATGGTTCGCAATTTCCTGTTGAGAATACCCTTCATAATAAGCCATTTCAATCAGTTTCCTCCATTCCGGTTTTAATTTTTCCAACACATTTTTGAATCCGATATAATCTGTTTTTTCGGATTGTTCTGTTAAAGTAAAAGTATGACTTTCTGCCTTATTTACGATATCTGGAAGCGATTGGTTTTTTTGTTCGTTTTGAACATTTTTTGACTTGATATAATCAATTGCTGCATTACGCGCAATGTTTATCATCCATGTATACAAACGTCCCTTTTCCTTGTTAAATGATTCCACATGGGACCAAATATTGACAAAAACGTTCTGTATCACTTCGTCAGCATATTTTTTATATGAAACAATGCGAATAACGACCCCATATAAGGCTCCCGCATAATTATCATACAGATAATTGAAGGCACGCCGATCTTTCTTCTTCAGTAAGTCGATCAATGTATCTTCAGCTAAAAAGTGTATTGGGCTCAATCAGTTAATTTTGCTTCAAATATAGTTTAATAATTTGAAACTAATGTACGAGATCAGCTATTAATTTAACGTTTCGGTTTTACATTGTCTCATCGTGTCTTTTTGAGTTGTAATCTCGGAATAACTAATAAACAATAAATATTGAGCATATTTTTTATCGTTATATTTATCCAAATAGAAACTAATCCATCCAGTATTTTTAAAAACATGATGAGTCTCAACCCGTCCGTCAACCAGTAATCGTTCCTTTATTTTACGGTTGTATAATACATCTAATAAACCATTACTATGTAAATGTCCAATTTCCTTTCCATTGCAATTAAACTGAATCCCTCCAAATTTATGCATACTGATACTTGTGCCTTTCCATTTTAAGACTTCTGCTTCAAGCTCATCAAGCCAATCCAAAAGCTCGGGTTTTGATACTAAAAGCCATATTTTCAGGCAAACGTCAAAAACATGCGGTAATAATGGAACTGATTTAAGGAAACTGAAATTTTTAACAATAAAAGAAAAGGTCTTATGCTTTTTCACTTAGCTTTTTTATATGATACATTACCCGCAAATGAACATTTCGTGTTATGCTTTCCGCCCAGATGTCATAATACCAAACTGGAAAAACGTATAAGCGATACCAGCTATTACCTGTTAAGGTAGTTGTTCCATCACCGTTGTCTTTTAACAAAAATTGACCTTTGAGAATATCAATGTGGCCCATAATCTCAGGATCTTTGGGCTGTTTAACAATGTCAAAGGTTAGATCACGCAACGGTTGAAAAACAACTATTTTTTCATCAAAAGTATAACCATTACTAAAAATACATTTTCGTTCAGCTCCAATATGATGGCCACTAACAGTTGCGGCAACTGGCATGGGCATTCCGATCTGAAACAACCAGTACTTGTCCTTTTCCTCTATTTTGTCAAAGGCTACCACATGTTCCCAGACTTCTTCTGGGGTAGCATTAATAATCACCACGTCAGAAACTTGGTTTTCATAATGTGGTGTGGAAATTGAATCTATGACAAAAAGCATAAACAGCAACGAAAGGATACTTATATTCACGTTCGTATTGTTTGTTTTGAACATTACTTTGCCGATAAATGCACCAGTGATAACAAAAACCAGAATCAGCGGAGAGACAATGAGTAAACAGATTACTCCTTCACCTAGGAATATAGCACTTAGCAAAATCCCTACTAACCCGTTAAGACAAGAATAGCCGATCAATGATTTACTTTTCAATCGAAGTAACTTCCAGCACCACGCACAAATTATTCCCATCAAAATGGGGAGAATAACAAACTCTGCATACACTAAGATACCTGGGTCGGGTTTTAGGTATTTCGTGATGCCGATCATGATGAACGCGAAAAGATTCGAAAGGATAATCCCTTTCAATATGGTCGAATAGTAAGTTTTCTTATTCATAGTTTTGTTCAGCTTTTTGTTTTATAAATAAATTTCGTTGTTTAATCAGTTTTTGCATGTACTTATTAAGAAATACTATATCTGCCATCCTTCCTAGTATTCCCAACGGTGATTCGTAGCTGAACTCATCAGTCATTATCGTATACTCGCCTTTTTGTTCAAAGAGGTGCTTGTGGTCTAGTTTTTTGAATGGACCGGAGATCATTTTATCTACAAAAAATGAAGGATAGTTATAGTCTGTTATTTTGCTTGTTAATGCCATTTCCACTCCAAAGTGTTTTGCTTTCCAAGTGACTGTCTCATTTAAACCAATTAAACCATGCTTGACTCCTGCAATAACTCTTTCCCCAGTATGAGACATAGTCTCTAGATGCAGATCTATACTTCTAGCCAGGTCGAAACAGACTTCCGTCTGCGCTCTAATATGTGTTGTTAATGTGAATTTCGGCATTGTGTCAGATTCTAATACTTAAGATGTCATTAATTGCATGTTCCACTTTAGGAAACACGAAAGTATATCCACTATCCAAAAGTCGCTTAGGCACGACCCAACGGCTTTTTAGAATCAACTCTGTCTCGGTTCCAATTACAACCGCCCCAATTTTAAGTAGCCATGTTGGAGAACTCAAACCCATAGAAATGCCATATGCATTGCGAAGAGCTTGCATAAAATCTTTATTTCTCAAGGGCATAGGAGAGGTGCAATTGATTATTCCATTAAGATTCTCATGCTGTAATAACCACTCAGTAGATTTTGCTACATCCTGCTCGTGAACCCATGATACGTATTGCTGTCCATTTCCTTGTTTTCCGCCAAATCCAAACTTTACAAGATTAAGTAGTCTTGGAAAAGCTCCATCTGAATGACCGAGTACAATCCCCATTCGCAAGGATATTTTCCTGGTATGGGGTGTATCAATTTCAAAGAATGTATCTTCCCATTTTTGACAGACTTCTATCGAAAAACCATTGCCTATTTCACCGTCATCCTCATCCTGTGGATGGTCTTCAGCATGTCGATAAATGGTCGCAGAGGTAACATTGATCCATAGCTTTGGCGGATTTTCTAAAGATTGCATCGCGGAACCTAATAATTTGGTCGGTATTATTCTTGAACTTACAATTTCAGCCTTATTCTTTTCTGTGTATCGGCAATTTACATTTTTACCGCAAAGGTTTATCAATAAATCGGCATCATTCAGATTTTTTGTCCAATTGGCCTTTGTGTGCCCATCCCAAATTATTGTCTTGCAATTTTCGTGATCAGCTCCTGCCTTTCTACTTAATATAATCACTTGTTTTGAAAGAGGTTTATAATATTCAGCCAAAACTTTGCCTAAGTATCCATTTCCACCGGCAAGAACAACCTTATTGTATTTCATAGTAGTATTAGATTGAAATTATGAGTAGGAGAACCAGAATGCGAAAAAGGATCCAAGTAAAAGTCAAAGACCAACCAATTCCTAAAAGTCTGCTTCTCCTGATATGCTCGAATAACATTAAGACTGCAACTCCCAAAAACCATCCAATATAAAACAAAGGATGTAGATCTAGCCATTGTGCTAAAAATAGACCAGGCAACAGGAGTAATGCACCAGCAAAAGAAATAGTCATCATATTCCCTAGATAATCCCAGCGTTTGTTCTTCTTAACAAGACCGATAATCAACCCCTGAAAAATTATTTGAGCACCACATATTATGTATTCACGCCAAAGGTTTCCTTCAGGCAGCATTTCAGATAATAATTGCGCATAACGAGAGAGAATAAATGCGGTAATAAACCATGTAATAATTAGGTAGGCTATACGATGATTGATTCTTAAACTTGGTTGGAATTCAAATTCACTTTCTTGTCTGGTATTCGGGATCATAACTCTTCGGTTGGAAGCAATAAACGTATATGCCTTACGCATTAACCGGACGAATGGCTTGAATAAAAGAATTGGTTTAAGAAAAGGAACTGCTGTTGCGCACAACTTAAATAAGCTCTCTATGCCGTAGGTTACCTCTCCAGTATCCTTGTTGAACAGTGCTATTTCATTCGCTGCTCTTTTCCGGTCGATTATCGGACAAGACTCTTCAGGTATGGTCTGATAAGCAATTAGTCCATTTTTAGCCATTAATCCACTACTTGCAATGGTCTTTGTATACATTTCGCACATCGGACATTCGGCATCGAAGAGCAAAAGATGATTTTTAAGTCTTTTCATTGGATAATACTATAGTGAATGTGTTTATTGAATTTTCAGAAAAAATTGAAACATTGTTTTAAAAAAATACATTATTTAAATATTTTAAATAATGATCCCCAAAACCAATTCTCTTCAGCTCTTAACATCGTATCTAGTGTTTTATCAACATTCTTTGCCAGTTTATTGATATCGGTTATGGATTTATTGAACGTTTTATAATCTGGGTCCTTGGCATCACCTTGCACTTTGACCAATTCATCCAGAATTTTTATTACAGGATCGAGTTCTCGCTTTCTACGTTCCTTAGCAACTTGTCGTGCAATATTCCAGGTGTCTTTGTCCGCATAAAAATATTCTTTACGTTCTCCAGCCCTATGTTGCTTCTCTATCAACCCCCAACCTATAAGGTCTCTTAAGGTCATGTTTGCGTTACCTCTTGAGATACTTAATGTTTCCATAATATCTTCCGTGGTAAGTGCTTCGGTAGAGATGAGTAATAATGCGTGTATCTGGGCCATTGTGCGGTTTATTCCCCATTCAGATCCCAGTTTGCCCCAGGCTTCAATAAATTTTTTCTTTGCTTCAGCGAGTTCCATAGAACAAATATATGTATACTTATTAAACTTTCAAAATATATTGAAAGTTCATGTATTTCTATACAAATTCCTCATAGCGAATGTAAAGGGCATTGGTAATAAACGATTGTTCTGCATTTTTATACAAAATAAATTGCGTAAGGGGATAAGCAAAAAAATAGATCATTATAACATTGCCGCGTTCTCATAATATAAGTGATTTACTAAAACTCTGAAATACAAACGTTTTAAGTTAGTATTTGTCGCATTTGAATTCTCATGTTTTTTTATTTTAGGATGCTTCGTAAGTAGCAAATTACGTTGAAAAATATTTTATAAAATATGGGCTTTAACCTGAAGAACAAATGATATATACCGGAAACCCGTCCAATCAAAATACATTAGAATCTTTTTCATTATAAATGGTAAACTAAAAGAAATAACAGCCACCGAATATACTACTAACTTGTCTTTTTTAGTTGGATTAAACGCATAAGTAGGGTGCTTACCATCTTTTCTTGATACCTTCATTTTTATAAATAGAAGGTAGGAAAACACGAGACCTATGAAACATATAGAACTAGTGGTAAACAGGAATAAAGGTATTTTATAGTGGACTCCAGGAATCTTCAATAAATCCATCAAGGGGTAAAATAGTCCTGTCGCACCTATAATTCCAGTAATAGTCATGCAAAAGCAAATAGTAATCACACAAATTGAACCAAACCACGGTACTTCATTCTTAAATTTTGAATAAATTAAAAAGAAAACGTAATAAAACCTGTACAGGAAATTCATAAGCGTTTAAAGGTTATCTGGGAATATAATTTATTATTTTGTTTAATAATTATAATATTATTAATATTATAATTGTTTTAACTAATTATGCTGCAAAACGGGTACGTGAACGTTTTTTTATGAACTAAATTATGACGATAAATACAATAAATTTTACCCCAATTTTCTTAGCGGAATAAAGAAAGGCAGAAAAACATTGCAATCCGTTGACTAAGGCGGCTATTTTAGGAGGGATAGTGGGAAAGGGACTATAGCATGATTTTTTCTATTACCTGAGAATCACTTCCGAAACAACTAGGATAATCCACCATGTAGATGAGAATTAATATAACAGTATAGGCAATAGAATCCGAAAAATCTAAGCTATTATGATAGCTATTACATTGTTTTTATAGTATTTATATAGGACGTATATAGAAATATCCATTTGAAAAGCTTGGTAGGGGCTTTCCATATGACAAGCTATAGTTCGAAAGATTTGAAAAAATTTTTAATAGAATGAAAATGAATGAGAAAATTTATTTGCCACGATATGGGAGATTGAATAAAGGAATTCTAATTATGTTGTTGTTTGTTTTATTAGGAGTTGGAACTTTCGGGAAATCTCCTGTATTAAATAGAATTGCTGATACTACTCATATCGTTTTTTTAGTAAGTGAGGATCCTGATAATTATGCAGCGCATATTACCATTCCTGAATTTGCGAAATATTTGTCAGCAAAACATCCTTATGAAACAACGGTACTAATTGGAAAATCAAACCGGATTGCTTACAGTTTTCCAAATTTTGAAATTATAAGAGATGCAGATTTAGTCGTTATTTTTTTTCGTCGGTTGGCAATAGCATCAAATCAAATGAACCTATTGAAAAAATACCTTAAAAATGGTGGGGGGCTTATTGGGATAAGAACTGCAAATCATGCGTTTACGCTTCTTAAAGGCGAAAAAGCTGCCGATGGTTTTGAGGAATGGCCTGAATTCGTTCCAAAAGTTTTGGGATGTGAGAATAGAGGATATGATGTGGCGACTTCTAAAACTGGAGTTCAGGTAAGAGAGGAGCAACGGATGGACAAAATCTTATATGGAATAAATGAAAAGCAATGGATTAGTGATGGGAATCTTTATTTGGTTGATCCTTTAGTAGTTAAAGATGCCTGGGTATTGCTTCAAGGCGTGAGTGGTAATCGAGTCGAACCAATTGCTTGGAGGCGATATTATGAAGGTAGTCGTGTTTTTTATACCTCGCTAGGTTATCCAACGGATTTTAATAATCACAATTTTATTAAGCTTTTAGAAAATGCGATCGCGTGGACTATGAATGATGATACGTAACTTTTGGCATTTGACTTAATTACGATCATCATAATTCCAGTGTTGATCATATGAAAATTTAGCACATTCGATTAACCTTTTATATATCTGCGCCTAATTCATTTTACATGATATTCCTCAAAATAAATACTAAACCTGTCTTTACTCTAAGCATGTATTTTCTAAGTCTACTGGTATTGACTTCCCCCCTTGATATTTTCGGGGCGTCGTACAAGTCAAATCAACGACAGCTTCAAGTTGGGATAAGTAAAAGAAACATTACGCCAAATGCAAAAGTAAAAAATTGGGTTACCGGGAAGCCTTACTTAACGATAAAGGATTCTATATATGTCAGATCGCTTGTGATCAGGGATAGTCTAAATAATACCTCTGTTATCATTTCTTGGGATCTGGTGGATGCCAATGAGTCCGCGACAGCGGAAATACGTAAGAGAATTACTGAACTATTGGGAATTCCCATGAAAAATGTTTTGGTTAATGCAACCCATAACCACTCTGCTCCTTGGTCACCAATTTATAAGGAAGGTTTTCGTGGAAAGGAAAACGAAACATGGTGGACTACACGTTATATCGAAAATATTAATGATGATCCATATTTTGTTGCGTGGAAACAAAAATTGATTACCAACACGATTGAGGCTACAAAGGAAGCTGTTGCGCTGTTGCAGCCCGCGTCTCTCTGGGTTGGAAGAATTGATGCTTCCGAATATATGAACAATAGACGACCGCGTACTCCAAAATGGGGAATTGAGGATGCGAATACGCCTAAAGGATATAATTATAAGCATGATGAATGGAACCCTAAAGTATTAATGGGAGGTGCTATATTCGGTCCGATGGATAGGGCAATGTCATTAGTCTCTTTTCGTGATAAAAAAGGAGAAAATATTGTTAGTATTTTCCATTTAGCAGTTCATGCAGTAGCTATTTATCCCTATTCGAATGATATCTCAGGAGATTGGCCAAGCGCTGCTGCTGCGAAATTAAATCAATCGCTCACTGGGGAGTCGATTTTCCTGCAAGGTGCTGCGGGAGACATAAATCCTTGGAGGCGGGGTTCAGATGCGGTGAAGGAGATGGCCACCGGCCTGGCAGAACTCGCCTCAATCGCTTATAAATACAGTGCTAAACTTTCAATCACCCCGATTCAAACATTTCAACAAAAAGTAAGTCTCCCGACATCGGATCGAGGGAAAGAAAGGACCGGTCTTTCTAGTATTGAAGCAGAAGTGCAGGTAATCACAATAGGGCCATTAGCTATCGTCGGACTTCCTGGTGAACCCTTGACTTCCTTAGCCGATGAAATTAGAAAAAAATCACCATTTCCTCAGACACTTGTTTTAGGCTATTCCAATGGAAATGGCGTTCATTATGTCTGCATGCCTGATGAGAAACATCATGGAGGCTATGAAGTAGAGCAGGGTACATCTGGATCCGAAGATGCAGGTCTGAAACTTGTGATTCTAGCAAATCAAATGTTACGGGATGCAAAATTGAATCTGGATAATGAAAACTGAAAATGAATCTATAATTTTTATATACATATATGATATGAGTTAATAGACAAACACTATGAAAACGATAATAATAATATTACTAATGGGAATAAGTTCTTTTCTGTCAATGGCAAAAACTCAGGTTTCCAGTGTTAGCGGATGGAAAGTGGGATTGGCAAAAACAGACATTACACCTCAGACTCCGATGTGGTTAGCAGGGTATGCAAGTCGTATCAAAGCTTCAGAAGGAGCAATACATCCTTTATGGGCCAAATGTCTCTTTTTTCAGGATCAAGAAGGAAATGGCTCTGTATTATTAACGCTTGATGTTGTTGGTATTCATAGTGAATTTAGCCAAGAGGTTAGAGCTGAAATTAGTAGAAAAACTTCTATTCCCGTATCTAACATACTTATCAATTGTTCCCATACACATTCGGGTCCTGTACTTGATCAGGTATTAACGAGTATTTATCCATTAGATGAAGATGATAAGACCCTGATAGTCGACTATGGGAATTGGTTAAAAGAAAAATTAATTCAATTAAGTATTCAAGCATTTCAAGACATTGAACCTGTTTTGCTATATTCCAAAAATGGTCTTTCCAGGATTCAGGTAAACCGACGTAGTAATCAAGAAAAAAATATTGATAAACTTAAAGAATTAAAAGGTCCTAATGACTTTGCTGTTCCAGTTTTTAAAGTAAAAACACTTTCGGGGAAGATAAAGGCCATTGTTTTTGGTTATGCTTGCCATCCTACTGTTTTATCTGGTTATCAATGGTCTGGTGATTATGCTGGTTTTGCACAAATTGAATTAGAAAATTTATACCCAGGTAGTACTGCGCTTTTTTTTCAAGGTGCAGGAGGAGATCTGAATCCATTACCAAGAAGAACTGTTCAGCTGGCCAAACAATATGGAAAATCTTTAGCTGCAGCAGTTGAACGTGTTCTCGGAGAAGAAATGAAACCACTTCCAGCTTCTTTCAAGTCTGCCGCGGAAACAATTACACTCACTTTAACAGATCCCCCTTCCCTTACAGAGCTCAAAAAGATTCAGAGGGAGGCAGGCTCGGGGTATATATATCAATGGAGTACTAATTTAATAAACCAATATGAAGAAGGCAAGCGAATAGCAAGCGAATATCCAAATTATCCGATTCAAGTATGGGATCTTGGAGGGCAGAAGCTAATTAGTTTGGGTGGTGAAATTACTGTTGGCTATGCGGTCAAATTGAAAGAAATCTACGGTGAAGGTATTTTTGTCATGGGCTATACGAACGATGTGATGGGGTATATACCTACAGAAGTAATACTAGAAGAGGGTGGATACGAGGGGGATACCTCGCAAAGGGCCTATGGGTTGCCAAGTAAATGGGCAGCGGGAATAGAAACCCAAATCCTATCAAAAATAAATGATTTGATAAAGAAAATACAATAATCCTAGAATAAGCTAATAAAAAACTAAATCTAATATTTTGAATTAAATGAAAAGAATCGATAGTAAGTATCAGGTAGTTGGCTACCGTACACTCATGTTTATACCATTATTATTTGGATTCTGGTCGTGTAAACAACCTAAATATCCTGGACCATTAACTCCGCAGGAATCTATAAATACGATGAAGGTACATCCCGATTTTGAGGTTCAAATTTATGCTACGGAACCTTTTGTGAAAGATCCGGTATCCATGACTTTTGATGAGAAAGGAAATGCTTATGTGGTTGAAATGGCAGACTATCCATTTTCAGATATGAAGCCGAATCCTCCAGGTAAAGGGAATGGCAGGATCGTATATCTGAAAGACAATGATAAGAACGGTGTAGTTGACGAGTCTATAGTTTTCATTGACGGTATTTCGGAGATGACAAGCGTAATGGCTTGGAAGAAAGGTTTATTAGTTACCGCCGCGCCTGATATTTTCTATTTAGAAGATACGGACGGTGATGGAACGGCAGATCATAAAGAAGTACTGTATACTGGGTTTTTCACGAATAATTCGGAAGCCCAGATTACCAATCTCACTTTTGCAATAGATAACTGGATTTATGCATCCAACCACGGTCAGGCAGGGACGATTACCTCAAATCGTCAGCCAGACGCACCTGCATTGTCTATTGGCGGTTCAGATTTTCGTTTCAGATTAGATAAAGAATTATTTGAGAAAGAAACTGCTCCAGCTCAGTTTGGACAAACGCTAAATGATTGGGGACATCGGTTTATGACGCAAAATACATTGCATATTCAGCAAGCGGTAATGCCGGGAAGATACATGTACAGACATCCACATCTACCCTCTGTTCGGGGAGTTGAGAATATATCTGACCATGAATTAAGGATGTTTCAAGCTACGCCTGCTCCTTATTGGAGGGCTGAGCGTAGTCGAAGAAGACAAGCGCAATACGATGAGCAAGGAAAAGGGCAAATAGAACATGCTGAGGGACACTTTACGGGCGCTTCAGGTGGAACAGTGTATGCGGGAGATGCATTCCCTGAGAGTTTTTATGGGAACGTTTTTACTGGTGAAGTGGCGGGAAATCTCGTGCACCGTGATATTCTCGTTCCTCACAAAACGAGTCCAAAATACATTGCAACTCGGGCTAATGAAGAAAAAGAGTCAGAATTTATAACATCAACAGATTCCTGGTTTCGACCTACTAATTTCGCAGTAGGACCAGATGGTAACTTATATATGGTCGATATGTATCGTCAGCATATTGAAACTCCGATATCTATACCCGAGGACCTGGTAGCAGAAATGGACTATAAACAAGGTATGGATATGGGAAGAATTTATAGAATTGTTCCTAAAAAGAAAAAGAATACCGATCGTTCCTTGACTTTCAAAGAAATTAAAACTACTTCTGATTATGTTAAGTTGCTAACACATGAAAGTCAATGGTGGAGATTACAAGCTCAGCGTAAGTTGGTCGAAAGTCAGGATAAAAGTATTATTCCTAGTGTAGTAGAATTGTTTAATACCAATGGTGATGCCCGCTTTAGGTTGCATGCTCTTTATACTTTAGAGGGTTTGGGTGCACTTGATAGCGAGTTAATCAAGAAAGCAATCGCTGATGCTCATGAAGGGGTGAGAGAACATGGCGCTATCTTAGCTGAGAGATTCCCTGATAACAAACAATTATTAGTTAATCTCTTAGATGATAAGTCTCCAAGGGTTGCTTTTCAAGCAACACTTAGTTTAGGACAATTCAATGATCCTTTTGTTACTGATCAACTTGCCAAAGTAGTTGAGAAGAAAGTCTCCGACACTTGGTTTAGAATGGCAGTATTGAGCGCTAATAATGGGTCGTCCTATGAACTATTCAAATCACTAAACAATAAAACTTCTTTTTTCTCTGGGTTTGGGGATGATAAAGGACAATTTATAAGAGACCTAACTTTTGTATTGACCCGTAAAGATCAAGATTCTGATAAATTATTGGAAGATTTAGATTCTCTTGCTAAAGAGGAAAGTGAGACAAAATGGTTGATGAGTGCAATTGAAGGCCTCGAGAAAGCAAGCGATAACAAAGGGCTTCAAAACCAAGAAGTTAAAACTACCCTAAAGTTGATCATGGAAACAACAGCCGATAATAATATTAAAACAAAAATATCTGAACTACTTAAACTATAACTTATGATGAACAATAGGAAGATCGGAAGAAGATATTTTATAAAAGGAACAGTTTCCTCTTCATTGGCAGTGATATTGGGAACTGCCTATGCATTGACTGGATGTACAAATACAAGAAAACAATCGGAACAGAATGTCAAAGAGGATAAATCTCAAGAAAATGAAGTGAGTGAATGTGATGATTATTCAAACGTAGACGAAGTAAATTTGAGAAAAAGAGAGCAGTTAGGTTATGTGAAAACAACAGCAAATCCCGACTCTAGGTGCGATAATTGTAAATTATGGATCGCTCCAAAACAGGAGCAAAAATGCGGAGGCTGTATGCTATTTAAAGGCCCCGTTTATGATCAGGGATATTGTACATACTGGGCTCCTCAAGAATAAAATTCAATAATTCTCGTTGAGATAGCACGTATTGCGGATCGTTGAACTATCGTTATGGTTCGTGTTTAGTGGGACAGTGAGATCGATCATAAGGAGCGCTTCTCTGAGAGGTTCAGAGAATGCTTCTGGTCTATTCCACTTTGCACAATCTACGAATGTGATCATGATTGTAAGATTTTACAGTTTTAATGAAAATACACTGTTTTTATTTGTTGTTATATAATTATTGAATCTTCCTATATTGAGCGCCGATTATGGGTTTCCTCTTGACCACTGGTGACAAAAATTTGTTGAGAATCCACCTAATTGTGATCGGAATTTTTTAGTTTTGGGTATGCTCGTTTGGGAGAGATTACAATATCATTCTCATTTCCAACGTGTAAGAACGTTTGGAAAAGCTCAGAAATACGGACGAAAAATGATACTTAAACAACAGATCGACTTTAATTACCTGAAATACATACTTATCGGGATCTTTTCAATTTTGCTGGTTACAGGGCATGCCCAAGAAGAGGGAAAACAGGAAGATGCTAGGATACAACCGAGTAAGCAAAGGAATGAAACGCAACCCTCAGTTATGGATTCTATTGAGATCGTACGTGATTACCGGCCAATGTTGGCCGATGCCGTAAAGATTCGCAGAAGTCCGGATATGAAGATCGACCGGGATGCACTTGAGGTCGAGTTGCGCCAGATCGCCGCCACTATGTATTTTGAGAGAAACAATTTCAAAGAACCTTATCACAGCCCATTACCTGAAAGGTACCCCGACGCCTTACGTAGCAATATCGACAATAATAGGATTGGTATCTTGGCATATAGAGCGGGCGAATACGAAAGAGCTGCTTCTATTCTGCAGAAGGTAGAGCCTTCGGATGCTTTTTATCAGAGCTCGATAATTGCTTTAGGTTATATTGCTCTAGAAAACGGTGATAAGCTACGTGCACGAAATGCATTTTACAAAGCATCGAGGATGGATTTCGATCAAGAATTGAAAGCGGACGGTTTGTTTAACTATGCCAAAACCTTATATGAATTGGACTCGATCCAATCTTCTTTGAAACCCCTTCAGGAATATATTGCTCTAAAAAATGCAGGTCTTGATTCTGAGGCAAAGAAAATTGAGAGTACCGAAACAAGACTAGCTAAGGTCTTATCGGGCACCAGCAATTTTCAGGTAGGCGTATATTTATTGGAATCATTCAAAAATAGGAAGCCTAAAGATGATATGGTTTATCAAAAGATAACATATTACCGAGGATTGGAGTTTTATAACGAACGCGCATTTGAAAACAGCATATCGATGTTCATGCGATCGGAAAAATTCATGTTTGATACGGAAATGGCAGCATTGGCTACGTATTGGAAAGCGGAGGCTATGTATGAAGTACGTAAGTACGGAGAGGCAGTGGAAAACTTCTCTCGGTTCCTGCGGTTGCCCGCTGCTCGAAACACTAATGTATACAATTATGCAAACTATGCCTTGGCTTATGCCGCGTTTCGTATCAACAGATATAGCGTTGCAGCCGAGTATTTTGAGCGCTTTTTGGCATCTGAGGGAAGTTCGTTGGACGAAAGTATACGTTTTGATGTGATCGCCCGTTTAGGGGATTCGTACCTGTCGATGCGCAATTATGGGCGAGCTAATGAATACTATGATCAGCTGATCAACAATAAAACCCCAAATCAGGATTATGCTTTGTTCCAGCACGGTATTATCCAGGGGTTGCAGGGAGACAATGAAGCCAAACTTAACACACTGAGATCTGTTGTTGAAAGATTCCCGGGTTCGAACTATGCGGATGACGTAGCTTTTGAGATCCCGTATATATATTTCATTACAGGGGATCACGATGCAGCTATCAAAGGGTTGCAACAGATGATTGAACAATACCCTCGGAGCAGTTACGTCCCCAGAGCGTTGATGACTATTGGGCTTGTCCAGTACAATAAAAATGATACCGAAGCCGCAATGGCCACCTTCCAGAAGGTGGTGAAGGAATATGCCAGAACTGGAGAGGCAGCATTGGCGCTACATTCCATTGAAAACATTTACCTGGATCAAGGTGATGCTTCGAGTTATATCCAGTACGCCACCAGTACCAATATTACTGATCTGAGTGTCGCTGAGCAAGATAACCTAGCATTTCAGGCATGCCGTACATTATTTTCCAGAGGTCAATATGGTCCGGCTGTGGAGGCAATCAATGCGTATTTTGATAAGTTTCCGAAACCCAGACAGGAGAAACATGCTCGCTATATTCGAGGAGTGAGTTTATACCACACGGGTCATCCAGAGGAAGCTCTTCATGACCTAAATATTATCCTGAATGACTGGACAAGCCAATATACTGAGAACACTTTATTGACCGTAGCTGCGTTATACCTGAAATTGAAAGAATACAATGAGGCTATCGTGCATCTCAAAAAACTAGAGCTCAATTCAGATTATAAAGACAACTATGGTTACGCAGTAACTAATTTGATGATTTGTTATTTCGAAATTGGTGATTTTGAGCAGATGAATAAGTATCTTAAATTGATCAAGAATTACGACCGGGCATCGGAGGAGGAAATTGCCACAGCACACTTGTACAGTGCTAAAGCTATGCAACAGGAAGGAGATATGGAAGCCACGATGAAAGAACTAAACTTGGCGGCACTGAAAAGTCAATCGGCAGTGAGCGCCGAGGCCAGGTACCGTGTGGGTCGATTGCAGTATGAAAACAAGGAGTACGATAAAGCTCAGAAGTCGGCCTTTGATGTGATCGAAAATATGAAATCACATGATTATTGGGTGGCTAAGAGTTTCATCCTGCTAGCGGATGCTTATGCTCGTAAAGGTGATACGCTTCAAGCAAGGAGTACATTGGAAAGTGTGATCGAAAACTATGCAGAAGATGATGATGTCATACCTACAGCAAAAGAGCGATTAAAGGCATTAAAATGAGCAAAGGTTTTATTAATCATTTTGTTTAATGACCATTATAGATTTGTGGTTATGAATGTTTTTTATTTGGGTTTGTAGGTATATTTAACGTCAATATACCTGTCGTATACTCCAAGTAGAGATGGGTTATAGTTTTATTAATAATACTCTTTATTTGATTTAGTTAAAAGTTCCGATATTTGGAGTGTATTGTGCGCTAATTGAACTTATATTTTGCTCAATAAATGATTACCTCTGGATCAATTTCTGAAAAGAGTACATTGATTCAGAATTTGCAAAATTAATGCGTGTAACGTTAGTTATAATGATCCTTTAGAACCGGATGAAGAAAAGCTTTGACAGGTAGATTAGTTACCCATTAGAGATGACTAAGTCTTGAATTTGCTTTTCCATGTCTTGTATTTTTAGATAATTTTACTGATGCTTTCAAGAGCATAACCAGCGCTAGCGGTCATACCTTTTCCTCCAATTCCAGTTCGAATATGAATTTTATCGGTAACATCAATTTCAAGGATATGATTTTTGTGTTGAGAATAGAAACCTGCCCAACTTGATGTGATAAAATCCTCAGAAATAGGTAAAATCCTATTGGCTTCCTCAATCATCAAGCGATTGATATGGGAATTTATGGTGAATCCTAATTCGTCAATTCTATTTCCTTTTGAATACTCGTGGGAATCACCTACAATTATACTTCCATCGATTCCTTGCTTGAACAAAATATGAATTCCATTATCTTTAAGCTCCTTATATTGGTCAGGAAGTTCCATTTTATGAAAGGACGGACAATATTCTTCAAAGCTCTCGTACCTTCTTATAGTAAGACCTGTTAAAATGTTTCCCGGTAACTTAATGTTTCGTAAAGGTTTGGTTTTCATCATTTGAAGTTTGCTAATTTGTAATCCACTATCATCAAACAATTCCCTAAACAAAATTTTAAATTCATAACCATTGCAAATTATCACTTGATCCGCTTCGAATTTTTCATTTCTACTTGAGATTAATACAACAGTATCTTCAATTTCTTCACATCCAATAATAGCTGTATCGTATAAAAGACTGTAATTAGGATATTGAACTGCTAAATATTCATGTATTTTTCGAACCATGAATTCAGGCTCCGTACTAAGTTCTTGCGGAAAAACGATGGCTTCCTTAATATAATCGGATTTTAGATCTGGATATTTTTTTAAAACCATTTCTTTTGTCCAGATTTCATGGTCATATCCTTTTGTTTGATAGTGGTTACTTAATTCATGTATGATTTGGACTTCATCATTATCTGATGCTATGTAGATTGATCCATTATTTCTGATTCCAATGTCAATTTTAGATTGAATGTCTTGATAAATCTCCAATCCTTTCACTCCATAATGAAACCATCTATCAGCCATTCCAGAAGGTACGATTTGGCCAAAATTTCTTACGGTAGAACCAACAGGGTAATTGTCCTTTTCAATTTGTAAAACATTTAAACCTTTATTTAAAGCATGAAGGGCATGAAAAGTACCTAAGATTCCACCTCCAACAACTATTAAATCTGCCTTTTTAACGTTCATTATGAGTTAATTATAAAATTTAAATTTTTAACGGTATTGTTTTGATTATTTATATTAACGGATTCGTTTTTGCAGTCAATTAATTTTTTATCTTTTAGAGAGAAATAACGCGTAGAAAATACCACCAAAAATATACAAACAAAGGATACTATTAATACTAGATTAATAAAATAGAAACCCCAACTAATTCTTGAAGGAATTAATTCTTTGTTTATTAAATACTAAAAAACTGAATAGATAACCGATTGAATCGGCTAAATACATTATTATGTACAAATAAACAGATCATCCTGTTATTGGGTTAATGAAAATTACAGAAGTACTGCCTTTAGCGATGAATTTTATAAACAATATCCAATCTTAAAATATACAATTGTTTATAAAGATCCAATCTGGGCTTTAATTGACATTGATCATAAACACAATATCAAGATTAAAGGTAAGGAAAGTATGTTTGCGGGAGAAAATCAATCTGTACCTGATGGTTTAGATGATATATATCCAGTGTCAGCAAAAATTGATTCACGTAAATTGAAATATTAAATATAATTAATTTAAAATCGTCGAGTTATTTTGATGTTAACCCCAAAAGTTGGACAAAAACTTTTGAGTTCACTATTCAGGGCAAATACGATCTGAGAAGCAAATATGTATAGTTTCTCAAATAAAAAATGGGAAGCCTATGCTAGGCATATCCCGTAAACCCCATATCGTGGAAAGGATGATTTGGAATGGGTTCGCAAGTATAATCTTTATGATGAAAATGGACTATTCAAATCTATGGAGAAATCCATGAAACATGACTCTGAAACAGAATTAGAGATCTCCAGGTATAGAATACTTGCATGCGGAAAAGCGTTATTAAAAAAAGTAAAAGCCTTAGTCGAGAAAGAGAAGCTCATGAACGCATTAATGGGCAAAAGCCATAGTAGAATCAGGGCGCAAACATGATGTTACATGTAAACAGATGGATCGCTCGGTATTTAATTGTCGTTGCAAGCACCCGAAGGCTGAAAGTCTCCACTTTTAGGTTGTAATTTCAATTAAGCTTGATCAATTTTTTAGTTGATGTTGTCGTATTTCCTCGTTTGTTTTATTCTGCTTCATTGATGAGCAGGTAATATATTTTTTTTGGTCAGTTCATTTTTAGTTTATATTTTACGAACAAACTCAAAAAAAAGTTTACATAAGCTAATCTTTTTTTTAAGATTCATGCAAAAGAAAGTTTAAAGTTTAGTGTATCTTAAAACTACAATTAAGCAATTGTAAAATTTATTAGATTTATGAATCAATCTTTTTAATTTTTTTGCAAATCGATAAACTGGGCTAATGGAGTTTTAGTTTTTTGCTAAAACAGATTCATTTTATCCCAAGACGAACCTTAAATACTAAAAATATTTTGACCTTATATAGCCGAAAAAAAATGAATAAAAGACTCAATTTCCTTTTACTCTTAAGTTGTGTAACAACGGTGGGAATTAGCCAAGAACTATTAAATGGTAATTCTCTTCCAGTAAAAAATACGTATAGTATCAATCAATCTGACACTCCTGAAGATATTATCAGAAAAGCAGCTCACGTTGTTCCAACAAAAAACCAATATGATGCCTTAAAAGATGAATTCATTGCCTTTATACATATTGGTCCGAATACATTTACTAAGATGGAATGGGGGAATGGCAAAGAAGATCCGGCAATTTTTGATCTTAAAACTTTGGATACGGATCAATGGTGTCAAAGTATGAAGGAAGCTGGAATGACTAAAGTTATCTTTACAGCTAAACATCACGATGGATTTGTTTTGTGGCAGAGCAGATATACCAAACATGGGGTTATGTCGACAGGATTTAAAGGGGGTGAAGGCGATGTTTTAAAAGAACTTGCTTCCTCATGTAAAAAGTTTGGGCTCAAATTAGGAATTTATCTATCACCTGCTGACTTGTATCAAATCGAAAATCCAAATGGCTTATATGGTAATTTAAGTGAATATTCAGAAAGGTCTATCCCAAGGAAAATAGAAGGTCGTCCATTTAGCAATAACCAAACCTTTAAATTTAATGTAGATGATTATAATGAGTATTTTCTAAACCAATTATTCGAACTATTAACAGAATATGGCCCTATTCATGAGGTCTGGTTTGACGGTGCACATCCAAAAACAAAGGGTGGACAAAAATATAATCGAGCAGCCTGGAAAGAATTAATACATACGCTTGCACCAAATGCTATCATATTTGGAATGGAGGATTTACGGTGGTGTGGAAATGAATCTGGAGGTACTAGGCCTACTGAGTGGAATGTAATTCCGTATGCTCAAGATCCTAACACCTTAGAAACACACAAAGATTTAACCGATGAAGATCTTGGAAGTAGGAAGGCGATTGAGGGGGCTAAGTTTTTACATTATCAACCTGCAGAAACAAACACGTCAATTCGTGAAGGATGGTTTTATAGAGATGATAATTTCCAAAAAGTAAGAAGCACGGACGATGTTTTCGATATTTATGAACGATCTGTCGGTGGAAATTCTATTTTCCTTCTAAATATTCCTCCAAATCGAGAAGGAAAATTCTCTCCAGAGGATGTAAAAGTGTTAAAAGAGGTAGGTGAAAGAATAAAATCAACTTATTCCAATAACTTATTGAATAATGTAAAACTTGATAAATCATTGATTGATAATAATTTAAAAACTAAATTGGTTTTAAAATCTAATACTGATCAAATTGAAATCCCTTTTTCTAAAGAAACGATATTAAATAGGTTTGTAATTCAAGAAGCAATCGATAGTAATGGTGAGCGGATTGAAAAGCTAGCTTTAGATACTTGGGTTGATGGAAACTGGAAGGAAATTAGTCAAAGCACGAATGTGGGTTTTAAAAGAATTTTGCGTTTTCCACAAGTCAAAACTTCAAGATTACGTTTGAGAATTTTAGAAAGTAGAGCGATCCCAGTATTAAGCAGTTTAGGAGCTTACTTGGCACCTAATACTCCACCACAATTAGAAGTATTACGTAACGCTGATGGAAAAATTAAAATCGAACCTAAAAAACATGAATTTGGATGGAAACCACACGGTGAAGATGTATTAAAAAACCTTAGTGCTGATTATAAAATTTTCTATACAACGGATGGGTCCACACCTAATAAAAACTCAAAACTATATCTGGGTGAATTCATTTCCAATAGCAATCAAATAAATGCCATAGCTATTTCTAAAGATGGAAAGGCCGGTTCAATTGTAGAAAAGGAAATTGGAATTGAAAAAAAGACTTGGAAAGTGATCGATAAAAGTTCAGAAACTAAAGGCCATGAATCAAACTTAATATTTGATGAAAATCCCGATACTTATTGGACTTCTCAATCAACAGAAAACGATTTTTTTGTAATCATTGATTTTGGGAAAACCGAAATTCTAAAAAGTTTTGCTTTTACACCTCAACGTCAAAATGAAAAGGGGATGCTTGAGCTAGGGAAAATCTATAGTAGTGATGATGGTATCAATTGGGATCTTATAGATTCTTTTGAATTTGGAAACCTTATCAATGATCCAACAACTAGAACATTCAGGTTTAAAAATTCTGTTAAAACAAAATTTGTTAAAATAGAAGCTGTAAAAATAGCTAGAGATGATAAATCGCTTAATATTGCTGAATTAGACTTCTTTGATTAATTTTAAAGCTAAACTGTATAAATTTATCATGCGTTTTTTTAATTACAAGTCTAAGTTGATTTACATATTGCTACTGTTTAGTAATTGGAATTTATTTGCTCAAAATCAATCACATGACAAACCCAATATTATTTATATATATGCTGATGATATGGGTTATGCTGAACTTGGTTCTTATGGTCAAAAGTTAATTCAAACCCCAACTTTGGATAAATTAGCCCAAGAAGGAATTCGTTTTACACAACATTATAGTTCAGCTCCAGTTTGTGCTCCTTCACGTGCTATGTTAATGACTGGAAAACATTCCGGAAATTCTTACATCCGTGGAAATTATGAATTAGGAGGGTTTCAAGATGATAAGGAAGGTGGACAAATGCCTCTCCCGGAAGGAATTAATACGATTCCTAAAATGTTAAAATCAGTTGGATATAAAACTGGGATTGTTGGTAAATGGGGTTTAGGAATGGCCAACACTACAGGTGACCCTCAAAAACAGGGCTTCGATTACGCCTATGGATTTCTTGATCAAAAACAAGCTCATAACTTTTACCCAACCCACCTTTGGGAAAATGGAAAATGGGATACTTTAGAAAATGAATATCGATATGTTCATGAACAACTCGATCCAGAAAACTACAAAAATGAGGATTTCGAAAAATTTAAAGGAAAGGTCTATGCGCCTGAAAAAATGACATCTAAGGCTCTACAGTTTATTGAAGACAATAAAAACAATCCATTTTTTCTGTATTTACCCTATACTATCCCACATGTATCCTTGCAAGTTCCAGAATCTTATATCAAGAAATATATCGGAAAATTTCCAGATGAAAAACCTTATCTAGGTGAAAACGGATATGTACCTTCACAATATCCACTTTCAACATATGCTGCTATGATAACTTATCTGGATGATCAGGTAGCAATTATTCTAGATAGACTCAAAAAACTTGGAATTGATGATAACACCATAGTCATGTTTTCAAGTGATAATGGAGCAACATTCAATGGAGGCGTAAAACCGGAATATTTCAACAGTGTTGGGGAATTAAGGGGATTGAAAATGGATGTATATGAAGGTGGAATAAGGGTACCATTCATTGCCAAATGGCCAAATAAATTTCCGAAAAACAAGGTGACCGATCAAATTTCAGTTCAGTATGACTTAATGGCAACTTTTGCAGACATCTTAAATATAAAAAATATCAATACTGATGGACAGTCTATGCTTCCCATGTTGGCTGGAAAAGAATCTAAATTAACCAATCGATTTTTATATTTTGAATATCCAGAAAAAGGTGGCCAAATTGCGATCCGAAAAGGTAAATGGAAAGCGGTAAAAACAAACGTTAAAAAGAATGGCTATAAAAATACAGCTTGGCAACTGTATGATATTGAGGTTGATCCCAATGAAGAAAATGATATTGCCGAAACAAATAAAGAGTTGTTAAAAAGCTTCGATGATATTGTTAAAAATGAACATCATCCGGCTCATATTAAAGAATGGGAATTTATTAATCCTCTTTTTTAATTAGATAAAATTATAGGAAGTATATTGGTTGTCCTTCATTGATTGGGCAGCCATTATCTTGAGTTGCTATCTTTGAATAGAAACAGATTGGAAATAATGGATTTAAATTTGTTTATGTTCACGTTGTGTTTTGTGCAATATGTGCAATTCATTTCTATATAAAATGTGCATACCCATTTTTGCCCAAGATAATGGTCGCAATAGTTCCAGAATCAACATCGTGTACTAAGCTCTTCGTATAATCAGATATATCCATAAATCTAATTATGCTTTACAATCCCTTTACCGCAGTCAAAGATTCCTTTCTAGAATTTATCGAATCAGGATATAGCCATTTCGTTCTCCAACTTTTCGACTAGCCTTTAAAATTAAAAGATTCTCCCATAAAAAGTCGTTCAATAATCGTTGTAGCAATTCATTAAATTCTACCGTTTAAATCCGAAAATACTAATTATGAGAGCAATACTATATCTAACAATTATTCCAATTTTATTTTTTTCATGCGACAAGAATGGAGAACCATTAAAGAATGGCAACAAACTGGAAATCCAGAAGGACGGCCTGAAGTTCGTTGACGAGCAGTCCCTAATTCTGCCACCAGGTGCATACGATGGACCAAGGCTAGTCTATACCCCTCCGCCAACTGGAGCATATGAAAATTATAAAGAAAATATTACGTTTTCTTCTTCCCTTTATTTGGAGGGAAGTAAAAACTCTAAAAGCTTTGACCTTACCATTTACTTACCTGTGACTGGTGGAGTCGTATTAAATAAGAAGTACGAAATAAAACCGATAGTCCGAAAAGAAATATTTCACGTAGGCATAGACGGGAACCTTTCCGATACTTGGGATTCCTCATTCATACGATATTCTGAAAATCATGAGACGTTGTATTTTGGTACGGGTCATATCATGTTTGCACATTTTGACAGTAGCCATGGGCTAAGTAATACCAAAGGAGAAGGGACAATAGAGTTTTCAATTCCAAATGAAAGTGGAGGAAAATCAATTCTCAAGGGTAGCTTCAAACTTCGATGATCTCGAAAGATAAAATATTATATATTGGTACATAGTGTGTTCGGATCGTAGACGTATCTTCAGTTGTCGCTTTTTGTACGCTGTGTGTACAATGCGGCATTTATTCTTAGCCTATTATACTGTTGGAGTAGGATGGGATATACGTTGTACAACATATTACTCATAAAAAGGAGTAGTCCCAACAAGGGTCTGCTGTTAATTATAGCACATAATGAAGTTGAAGTGAACAAAACTAAGCAACAGAAGTGATAGCGTTCCTGCATCGCAATGGTTCGCAAATAACTCACTGCATGATCGCGGTTTCGGATAACGCCAAAATTTTTTTTATGTTTTCTTAGGTACCGGTTGACTAGAGTTCCATCCTGAATGAAATGGCGGAAAAATTTCAATCCTAGTTTTTCATAGGTCTTGCGATGCTTGCTCAGCGTTAATGTACTCAACCATTTCGAAGGTAAGAAAAAAACCAGAATGCTAAGAACGATAGATGTACTTAAAACCCAATGGGACCTGTTTTCAGCAAAGTGCAAGCCCCAGTACCAACCGACTACCATAAAAGACAGTATAGTCCAAAAAAGGTTGATGAATTGGTTTAACATTATTTTTTTCATGAATTAAGAGGTTAGGATAATTCTTATCACCTAATCTACTCATTTTTGGTTTACTCTTACCTGCCAAAACGTGTAGTTTTAATTACCGATTACCACTATTCAATCTCAATATCCATTCTTCGTAACAAGCTGTCCTGTAAAGTATAAATGTGCTTTACTCTTCCATCAAACAACAGGTTGTCTTCCAAATCCTTCACGATTTGGTGAACAATAATTTCTAACGTCCCGTTCTCCCTTTCATTAAATTCGATAGGCTCAACGATGGGATTTATTTCTGTCCACTGTCTTGTCCAATATTCTCTAATTTCTGTGTGCCCATTTACATAGCCCCCTTCGAATGCTTTTGGCCATTGGATATCTGGATGCATGGTTGAAAGAGCCGTATCGATGTCTTTTGTATTGAAGGCGAAGTATGCTTTTTTGATTAAGTCTTGAATTAGCATTTCCATATCTTGTAATTTTAGGATGTTTGTAAGCTCCCGTTGTGAAATGTAAAATTAAGAGTATTATTGCAACCCACAAGTATACAGTATACTACATAGCGTAATTTTAGAGATTTCTGTTCTTTTGGATACAACTTTACGAGACTTGAACACTTTTTAGTTTCACTATCTACTGACATTTGTATCATCGTTAAATACAAAATTATGAACAATAAAAAAGTGTGGTTTATCACCGGAGCGTCAAAAGGGCTTGGATTGGCCTTAACCAAATTGGTTTTATCGGAAGGTAATAAAGTAGTCGCTACCTCGCGAGATGTCGATGCATTAAAAAACGCCATTACGGAATATGAGGCCGATTTTCTGCCGCTAAAAATGGATATTACATCAGACCTGGACGTGAGAGATGGAATTCAACAAGTCATTAATAGGTTTGACAGAATAGACGTAGTGGTTAATAATGCAGGTTATTCTTTGGTTGGTAGTATGGAAGAAATGACCGATGAGGAATTTCGCCAAACAGTGGACGTTAATCTTTTCGGAACTGTGAATGTACTGCGAAATATAATGCCTTATTTACGGCAGCAGCAATCAGGCCATATCATCAATATGTCTTCCAATGCGGGTTATGTTGGTTTTGCCAATGCGACAAGTTACAATGCGGCAAAATTTGCAGTGGTGGGACTTTCTGAAGCATTGGCACAGGAGGTAGATGCCTTGGGCATAAAAGTTACGGTAGTAGCGCCGGGACAATTCAGGACTAACTTTATGGATAAAGGTTCCATGACCTATGCTAAAAAAAGGATTCCGGTATACGGATTGGACGAGGCCGAAAAAATGTGGACGGACTACAGCGGACAACAAATTGGTGATCCGCAAAAGCTGGTAAAAATACTAACCGAAATTGTTGAATTGGAAAATCCACCATTACGCCTACTATTAGGGACAGACACCTATCAACTCATAAAAGAACATCGTGAAAAGGAGACACAGGAGTTTGAAGCTTGGAAACACTTAACCCTATCAACCGATTTCGACCGATTTTTGTAATTTTACAAAGATGAAAAGAGTAAATAGCAGCCCGTATATTATCAATTCCATTTCCGAATTGCACCGGCTGTTGGAATTACCCAAACCTAAACACCCCCTGGTAAGCGTTATCAACTTTGAGGAAATTAAATGCTTTGATGACGAAAGTTTGCGAAGTGTTTCCTATAATTTTTACTGTATTGCTGTCAAAAATAATTTTGAAGGTAAAATGAAATACGGGCAACAATATTATGATTTTGATGAAGGCGTAATGACCTTTTTTTCACCCATGCAGGTAGTTACGACTGATATTGTGGAGGACTTGAAAATATCGGGTTATTGGTTGGTTGTTCATCCCGATTTTATAAGAAATTACCCTTTGGGCAGAACAATCAAACAATACGGTTATTTCTCTTATTCGGTCAATGAAGCTTTACATCTTTCGGACGATGAAGAAAAAGCGATAACTGGAATAATGCAAAATATAGCACAGGAATATCATTCAGTAATCGATAAGTTTAGTCAGGACGTGATAGTTTCGCACATTGAATTGTTGCTTAACTATTGTAATCGCTTTTACAATCGGCAATTTATTACCCGAAAAGCAGCAAACAATGATTTGCTGGCAAGAGTGGAAAGTCTTTTAATTGATTATTTTGAAACCGTAGCGTTGCAGGAATCGGGACTTCCAACGGTTCAATACATTTCCGACAAACTTCATGTTACGCCAAATTATTTAAGCGATATGCTTCGCAACCTTACCGGACAAAGCACTCAGCAACATATCCATAATCATTTAATAGAAAAAGCCAAAGAAGTATTGACTACAACCAATCTCTCTGTTAGTGAAATTGCCTACCAGTTTGGTTTTGAATATCCGCAATCGTTTAGCAAACTGTTCAAGAGTAAAACTAATCTAACTCCTCTAAAATTTCGACAGTCATTTAATTAATGGTGATGCAGTGGTAAACGGGTGAATTCCTTCTTTTTCCTTGTCCGCTTTGATGGTAAATGGACGCCAAATGATTGTGATGTTTTCATAAAAATACTCTTTAATCTCCATAAACTAGATTTAACCCGTTTTAACGCCATTTTAGGTAACACAGATTGTCTATTTTTATGTCAATAATAAACCTAAAAAGCCGCTCTTTTTGTAAACCTTTTAGGTTTCATTTAGTTGATATAAAGCATATTGTATCGTTTTGGGTTATCTAAGTTAAACATTTAAAACGGATAGTCGGATAGGTAACAATATTGAACTACTTAAAAGTAGAAAACCCTGTAAATAGGACTATTTACAGGGTTTCGCACTAGCATGAACTAGTATTTTGTGCGCCCACCTGGGCTCGAACCATGCGCTATAAATAGCTGTTAATCAGTATTTTGCAAGAATCAGAACATTGCTGGTAGTCGGTTTGGTAACCGCCTATTCGACTGGTGTAAAGGTAAGGTTTTTGCGGGGAGGTACAATGGTTAGTAGCTGGAAATAGAATCACTTTAGATTTCGTATAAACGTAAGTAGGGTTCTGAACGGACTAAAGGACTTAGAATCCTTTCGCAAAGCGACACTAGGGTCACTTTGCGAAAGGTTAAATTGTGTCAATAATATTATAATTTGTTTTGATTTAGCTTAAAGCTGTAGTCAAGAAAATTTGTTGATATAAATTCTATTTTAAGTCTTCAAAGGTTAATACTTCTATTCCTGCAAAGTGTTTATTGATTATCTCTTCAAATACTTCGTTCACTTCTTCTTCTTCCAATCTGCCAGCTAATAATTGATAAGAGAAATTACTTGTTTTATAACCCAATTTACCAGACAGTTATTTTGTGTTTTCCTCAGCTTGTGAATACGAAGATCTATTTGAAATGAGATACAAATTATTGATCAGCACTTTCTCTGAGCTATATATCATTACATTTCGACCGCTTGCTTGACAAAAGAAAGAATTGTACAATTCTTTCTTTTGGGAATGGAATAAAAATTTATCTTTATAGTGAAAACAATACACACTTTTATGAACAGATTGTGTATTGTTCAGTGAGTATAAGCCTTAGAAATCCAACTTAAAAAATTAAGATGACACTGTTTGATGACTGGTGCGATCAAGTGAAGGAAGGGAGCGATATAAAAACGCTTACACTTCTTTCTGAAAAGGTTGGCGGACGAAATATGATCAAGTCACGACTCGGAGGAACCATCCGTTCCCACTATGAAAAGCTCGAAACAATTGCTGAGGATATAAACCAACTAGGTTACCCCTTAGCGACTGCGCTGCTAAAAGGGCGCTTGCCTCAAACGGTTAAAGCTAGATCAGGAGATCTTGGTGAAATACTGGCCACAGAACATACCGAAGAAAAATTGGGTTACACGGTACCAGTAAGAAGATTAAGATATAAGGACGGCAGAGAAATGGCTTTGCGTGGCGATGACTTTATTGGAATTTTGCTTCAAGATGAAAAACTGTATTTGTTAAAGGGCGAGTCAAAAAGCCGTTTAAAGCTCAGTAAATCTACAATTGAGGAAGCAAGAACTGTTCTTAACAGAGATAACGGAAGATGTACGCCTCATTCATTGGCATTTATTGCGAATTTGATGATAGAAAAAGGTGGTGATGAAGGTGTTATTGGTCGTCAACTTCGTAATGAAGTTGCATTAGCAAAATTTACAAAAAATAGAATTGGACATGCGTTATTTACTTTGTCTGGAAACGCTCCCTTTGATTTGTTGCGAAATGACCTTACAGGAGCAGAAGCAGACAGGTTACACCATGTTGTCAATTTCCAGATCGAAGATCATCAGGAATTTTTAGAAGAAATATTTACGGAAGCAGCAAACATTGGAAACGAATGAGGAATTAGAGCGGTTTTTAAATGAAACCACTCAAAATGGATTTATCGAAAATCTTACAACTAGAGGTGTTGCATGGTCATTGATGCGAAATAGAAATGTGCTTCCAGAGGGGGCACCGAATTTTGGGGTAACGATTGAGACAGATCTCGCAGAATACGCATTTTCAATCCTACGCGCCGCTTTAGCTCTCAAAGAAGCTGAAGGAGATCCATTGATATTTAAAAATGCCTTCTATAACGCAGCAAAGGTATTTGAATCTCTTGTAACAAATTGCGGAGAGGAGTTTACAGAGCACGGATTTTTTAAAGTTATCGCAGCGAGTTGTTATCATATTGCTGGTTATTCAGCAACGGCCTACTCTTTTTTTAATGAAGTTGCAGTTGTTAATATCACTCCAGCGGAAAATGCACTGATACTTTTTATCCTAAGGGATTTCCAAAAGCTCCAATCATTTACAAAAGCATTCATACAAGATGGTATAAATTCAGATGAGAATGTTTCGGCTGCGTTAGAAATGGATGAATTGGATTTAGACGATGCTTTAAGTATCATTCTAAATACTTCAATATGCCGAGCCTTGGCATACTTCGAATTTGCTTTAGCAACAGGAGATGAAAGCCTGGTTACTCAAGCGAAAGATATTCTTAAAAATTCAATTACCTTAGCTCAAGACAGTCGTATAGTGACCCATTGGTGGATTAGCCGATTATGTATCCATCTAATTGATGATATGTGGAGCCAATCATTGCATCAGAATCTACCAACAGTTGCACCAATAGGCGGTGAGATTAATTATGGTGAACACAGGAAGATATTTTTATCATCCCTTTACTTCAGACAAAATGCAGAAGTGGAGCTATGGCCATCCCAACTGGAAGCTGTAAAAAGATCTATTGATTTAACAGATGATTTGATTGTTGCTCTACCGACAAGCGCAGGGAAAACCCGCATTGCCGAAATCGCTGCATTAATGACGTTGGCTACTGGTGCAAGAATATTAATTGTAACGCCGCTAAGAGCCCTTTCAGCTCAGACTGAACGCTCTTTTAAAAAGACCTTTGAGCCATTAGGTTTTTCCGTATCCTCATTATACGGTGCAAGCGGATCCGAAGGTGATGAAGATGCCTTACGGTCAAAAAGTATTGTTATCTCGACACCGGAAAAACTTGATTTTGCCTTGAGAAGTGACTCTTCATTAATTGACGACGTAGGCTTAGTTATTTTGGATGAAGGTCACATGATAGGTCCCGGTGAACGTGAAATAAGGTTCGAAATTCTTGTCCAAAGACTTGTATCGCGAAATGATGCACATACTCGAAGGATAATATGTTTATCCGCCATTTTACCAGAAGGTCAACCGCTAGAGGATCTTACTTCATGGATTCGGAACGATAAACCTGGTACACCTATTACCCTACGCTGGCGGCCAACACGTCAAAGATTTGGTTCATTAGTAACCCAGGGAAACAATACGACCTTATATTATGGATATAAAGGCGGCGGTGCACCTTTTAAACTACAGAATGATGTACCATTTATATTAAAATTCATTCAAAAGATCCCTGGAAGAGGACAGCAAACAATACAGCGTCCAAAAAACGTCCAAGAAACATCACTTTTTTCGGCCTGGAAATTTGCAGAACAGGGCAAACGTGTTTTAATTTTTAGTACGGTGGCTGCTTGGGTAGAAGGATACGGATCTACTGCGGTGGATTTAGTAAATCGAGGGTATCTTCCAAGCCTCCTAGAAGATCAATCCTTAATAGAACGAGCAGTTCAAATCGGGATAGAATGGCTAGGGGAAAATCATTCTGCTGTTAAAGCATTAAAAATAGGTATAGGTATCCATCACGGCAAACTTCCGAATCCTTTTCTAAGAGAATTAGAGGTGCTATTATCAAAAGGCATTATAAAGATAACTGTGGCTTCTCCCACTTTATCGCAGGGTCTAAATATAAATGCAGCAGTACTTTTGGTTCCTTACTTACATCGAAATCGCCAAACAATATCTGGAGAAGAGTTTGCAAATGTTGCAGGAAGAGCAGGCAGGGCTTTTGTTGATATTGAGGGTCTAGTAGTACATGTAATTAACGATAAAATTCCCTCACGGCTACGAGCTTGGGCTAAATTGGTTGATACGGCGAGATCGCGTGACTTGAAAAGTGGCCTCTTGCAAATAATCTCTGAAATAATCACAAGATTAAGCGAAAACGGCATTTTGGATCGGGAGAATGCATTCGAGTATCTTGGCAATTCGATCGAAGCGTGGCACGAGCCAGAATCTAATGAAATTGAACAACTTAATCAGGAGCCCGGTACTTCATTGAAAGAGTATGTTGAAAAATTAGACTCTACAGTTTTGGGATTGATCGAGGCACTTGATGCCGAGCCAAGAGAGCTTTCGGGATTATTGGATGAAGCCTTGCGTGGCTCTTTGTGGTCTCGCCAAATAATAAGGGAACCTGAGGAATTGGCAGAGATTCAGAAACAAATGCTTTTGGCTCGCGCAAATTTAATTTGGTCTCGGACATCTTCGGTAACAAGACAAGCTCATTTCGCAATGGGTGTAGGTTTAGAATCTGGATTAGAACTAGATAATATTGCCGATGAAATGAACGTATTTTTAGACAAGGCTGATGATGCAGCATTGACGGGTGACATTGATGTGCTATTCGATTCCTTAGAAAACTTGGCTACGGGCTTGCTATCAATCAGCCCCTTTATCCCTAATAGACAATTACCTGAGGGATGGAATATCATACTTCATTCTTGGGTATCAGGAGCTTCTGTCGACGATATCGGTGCGGAAAATATGCGCATGGTGGAGGATGCATTTGCTTATCGGCTAGTTTGGGCTTTAGAGGCACTTAGAATTAGACGACAGACGTTTGAAGGGGTTTCCGATTCAGTTACAGGAGGAGCCTCAAGCTCCCTTGAAAGTGGGGTGCCTCAGCTAGCTATGTCACTTCTTATTAGGGCTGGTTTGCCTTCCAGGAAAGCAGCAATTGCCGCAGTGCAAAGTAGCGATGCTGATTTCATTGACGCCCGGAACATGCGGCGTTGGTTAAGATCTCCTGATATTGTCACACGGACTGCAGATGTAAATTGGCCTACGACGGGAACGCATACTTTATGGGAACAATTTGTATCAGAAAACTTGAAGGTTAAAAGTAAAATCTGGAAAGCCCAAATGTTCGCCGCTAAGGGAATTGAAAAAAGTAAAAAGCGCCCAGCCAACGGAATTTACAGAGTCGAGATTGAGCAAGACGGCAGAGTTTGGTTATGTACTCCAGATTACACCCGCATTTGCGCGATGAAACGAAAAGTGAAAGAAAAACTGCCTGGAGTTATGTTTGCAAAGTTTGAGGATGATAATGAAAGGCCAATTATTGAGAGACATGGACCAGGAAAATTGGAATGGTTGCTAACCGATTAGCAATTTCAAATAACCCAACGAACGAAATGACAGTAAGTGCTACTCCTGCACGTTCAGCAAAAGCTTCTTGGGTGAGGTTGATTTATTTCCATTTTTGTTTTGCAGATCTGCCTGTGCAATTATGATCAAATGCTTTTATATTGATTCTGCGTATATTTACTGTTATATATCCTATACGCAAATTGCATATAAGATATGTAATTTGTTATATTATATGTTTTGCTATAGTTATCGGGTTTGAACTAATTAAGCAGAATATCAAAAAAGTTCTCATAGTTTTTCTTCTGACCTCCGGTTGTGAAAATTTCTTCAGCGTGACCAAATCTCTGAATAGTCGTCCAGCTTTACTTTGATTTCTCTCAAGGAGGGTTCAAGTTGATCTCTAAGAACAGTAAGCGCTTCTTGCCACAATTTAGCTTCAGGCATACCCATCACACTATTAAGTTTATAAACCGCCTGGTTGAAATTGTTTCCGATATAATTCAATTCGCGCCGGAGCAGTATTAGTTCTTCCAGCACATCATCCATCGATTTATCGCGGTAAGTAAAAGTTACCGGCTTCTTAAGCAAAACAGCCCGGCTGTATTCACTCATATTTCGGAACATGGATTTAAGGTATCTTCTCTCTATTTTCTCGTATTCTTCAGGTTTTAGCCGAAGGATTAACCGCCTTGTTCTATTCGCTATCATTTTGTTTTAATTTGTTTAGTTCTTAAAAACCAGACTTCGGAGGTTTTTTTGTAAAATCAACCTGACTCTGGAAGGTTGGTCTAAAATCCCGTTTGTATGACAAACGTACATCTTGCTATTACCTTAGACGGTAATTAATCTCGTTCTCGAAGTCCTCCTTTAAGTCCATTATTAGTGCTTATGTTAATTCGATTTATATTTTGTTTTTGATTGTCAAATGAATAAGTTTTGTATGCGGATCAGGGTGAACTTTACATCTTGCCAGGTAAGACCTTTCATCAGTATCAGTCCCTGTTCTTGCGTACATGTTGCTAATGACCAGTTAGAATTTTAGGCACGGGCCTTATAATAGTTTTAGTCCAGCAACTTTTTATTAATCCTTTAAACAACCTATTATGCATTGCAAAACCTTTGTTGGTATTGATGTATCAAAGTCAACTTTTGATGCTTTCATTCATGGTACAGACCATCACAAACAGTTCCCTAATCTTGAAAGGGGATTCGAGTCCCTCTGTAAATGGATAGGGCTTTTACAGGCCGGTACTGAGCTTAAAAATGTCCATGTCAGCTTTGAACATACCGGACTTTATTCACTGCCGTTGGCCATCTATCTGGAGGATCGGCAAATCCCTTTCTCCATGATCAACGCCTTGCAGATTAAAAGATCTTCAGGGTTGGTCAGGGGCAAGAATGACAAGATCGATGCAAAACGTATTGCTGAATATGCTTACCTGCATCGTGAGAAAATGCCTCTTACCAAAATGCCATCGCGGCAGATGATGCAATTGCAGCCTCTATTAGCTTTAAGGGATCGACTCGTTCGTCAGAGGGCAGGTATGGAAGCCACCCGGCATGAACAGGCCCGCTTTCTATCTAAAACCCACGCGATGGATATGTCAGATGTTTATGACCATGTGATCGATACATTAAAAGAACAAATTCAGCGTGTTGACACTGCAATGAAGCTTATCATTGAACTCGACCCAGAGCTAAAACTAACCTTTGACCTGATCACTGGTATTAAAGGTGTTGGAAAAATAGTTGCTATTTACCTTATTGTCTATACCCATAACTTCACCCGGTTTGCTACATGGCGCAAATTTGCTTGTTATGCCGGTGTTGCTCCCTTTGAAAACCAGTCAGGTACTACGTATCTCGGCAAAACAAAAGTTAGTTCACTTGCCAATAAGCAGATCAAAAAGATGCTTCATCTGGCGGCATTGAGCGCTTCGAGGACTGATGCGGAATTACATGCATACTTTGTCAAACGTGTTCAGGGCGGGAAAAGCAAGATGGCAACATTAAACATTATACGCAATAAGATCCTGTCCAGGGTATTTGCAGTGGCCATGCGTAAAAGCCCATACGTAGACATCGCTAAGTATGCAGCATAGCTAAAGGGCTTAAAATGCTTTTTTAACGCTGCCTCGAAAATCAGCGTAGGCATTTCTTTTGCCTTATTGTTGTGGTTTTTAAAGCTATTTCCAAACATTTTAAAAATTTTTATCTTTTTGTTGGTAAAGTCTTAGAATACTGATTGCAATAAACGACGCAATCTGCCTTCCATTTATCTGCCATTTTATACTGCAGGTCTCCTCGTCCAAACGATCGTTTCATAATCATAATTTTGAATTACAAAGCAATGAATAGCGTATGATAGAATTTCACACCTAGCACACGAGTGGTGTGTTTTATTTAAGGATTAGAGATAACCACATTCATTTGTAATCAGCAAAGGTCTCACGTTCATTTTACAAGTAAAGAGCTTTCACGGCATAAATTCTCCTTCGTGCCTCAGTCCGATTTATTCCATGGTCTCTTGACAGGTTCATTCACTAAGAGATTGGAGCTTTAACAAAAGAATCTGAGGTTTTGCGTTCCTATATTAGAAGGTCAATTTGGATACAGGAAGCAATATATTCCATTTGGCCCAAATGAGCGTTTTACACAGCTCGTTACTATTGCGATTTATTTGAATCGCCTGGCATCAATTCCAAAACATTTTTATCGGAGGCAGATTTTACTTACTTTTGCAGCATGGCTGTAGCAATAACAAATAGATAACCAATCCTTTAATGCCTTCCTGGCATATTTCCGATCTCGTCGGGAATAAATTTTCTATTTTTTAAAATTTAAATATTTATTGATATGATTCAATTAGAAATGATTGAAAAAGTCCAGCTTTGGGCTCAAAAAAGCGATGCCATATCCGCGGTATTCATGTATGGATCCTTTGTCAAAAACGAAGGTGATACTTATTCAGACATAGAGTTTTACGTGTTTTTAAACCCCGATATTGAATTTGATCGTTATCGCTGGGTTAATTCAATAGAACATGTACACACTTTTTTTATCAATGAGTTTGGTTCAGAAGTCGCAATTTTTAGAAATTTAATCAGAGGAGAATTTCATTTTCTTCCGGTTAGTGAAATGAGTATATTAAAATCGTGGGCTGGTTTAGTATCTTTTGAATACTTTGAGAAAATGTCGTTGGTTGATAAGGATGGCGAGCTATCTGCCATCTTAATTAGCCTAAGCAAAGACAGCCCGAATCGTAGCTCTTCAGAATCGTTTAAATGGATCTGCAACTCGGCAATTAACGGCCTTCTGCATACAAGAAATCTTCTGTTGCGGAGTGAACTTGCACATGCCCATCAAAGCTTGTTTTACGTTCATAAATACATTCTTTGGCTCATAAGGATTGAGGTCGATTCGACTAAACACTGGGAAAGCCCAACTAAGAAAGCAGAGGAAGATCTGCCCGCATATTGGTATAAGAAATACGCCCACTGTACTGCAAGCTTAGACAGACAAAGCTTGCTGGATGCTTATCGACATTGCTTTGTGCTGACCATGGAGTTGTTCAATAAACTTCAAGCGCCTACAGATTTGGTAAGTCTTTTGGATGAAATAGGAGCCGAAATATAGTTCAATGTGATTAGTGGAATTGTACAGTATTAGATTACTGGCAATTCCATTATCCTATTTGATGTTGTCAACCACATATGAGCTCATTCTTACGATCTTATCGTCTTTAAACTGATAAATATCGCAAAAATTGCTCTCATATTCCGTGCCGTCTGCCTTCTTGTTCGTGCTTGATCCTTGCACGGAGGCCCGATCTCCTTCAATCACGATGGTGCTAAACCGGAAATTAGTGTGTTCCGGCATATCGCTTCCATCCATCTGACTGATCTCTGCCGTTCCATTAAAGGTAGTATGACCTGAAGATGAAGTGTACATTTCCCAAACGACGTCCTCTGCCAGGTAATCCATAAACGCATCCATTCTGTTCTCAGTAAAGAGGCGATTTATCTGTTCGATAAGTTCTTTTGTTGTTGCCATAATAATCATAAAACATTCGCTGAAAGAATATTGTTTGTAACCTTCACGAAAATTTTAGAATATCTACAGTCCAATTTAGGATTATCCGAACTTAAATTGAATATCTGTAAACAGAAAACATCAGAATATGGGCGCGGAGAAAACGCTGGCTTATATGACCATTAATTTATCAGTAAGTTACAATTGTCAGTTGCCGGAGAAGATATGAACTCGAAAATCCATAAAAACAATGATAAAATATAAGACCCCAAGCTCTCATTTACTAAAATTATTAGTATTTTTGCTTACTTTAAATTAGTGTGATTTATTTTATTCATTTTTTTTTGTTATGTTCATCTCCATTAACCACTTTCAAGTAGAGTTAATATTTCTGATTTTAATATTGATGGCATTATCAGGTACAGATTTTGAGACTCTAGTCAAGCCTTTTTTCAAAAAATTATTTGAAGAAATGGGTTTTTTTGTCTACGAAATTAGAAATCAATGGTCTGGCACTCAAAATGGATTTGATATTAAAATAGAATGTGAAGATGAGACTGGGACTGCACGTAATATTTTTATTGAGTGTAAGTATTATGAAAGTAAGTTAGACTGGTCTGAAATACTAAACAAGCAAATGGAACTAAGTGGTTCTAATTACAGTTGTGACTGTTTTATTGCTTTGTCTCCGAAAGTAAATTTGAGCAATATTAATGATAACCTTCAAGTAGCATTCGAAAACTTTTCCAAACACCCTGCTGAATTTTGGACACCAGATAATGAAGTAGAAGAGATGTTTTCAATAGACCAAGATCTTTACAAGAACATTTATGGCAAACCATGTTCTCTGAATATTTCAAGGGAAGAACAGATTACAAAAGTTAAAAGAAAAATCAATCTGTTATTAAAGAAAAAGGATGCTCTTAAATTTGCAAACATAATTCGGATTGAGGAAACAAATAAGGAACCAAATGAAAATGGCAATTACAAAACAAATCTGGACAAAAAACTTGATGCAATACTGGAAGCCAATCATGAGGACAGGATACGGTATCATCAATTGCGATGCGATTATAAAATATATCTTGAAGAGCTTCAAGACATAAATAATATCTTAAGAACTAACATAACGAATTGGCAAGATGACCTTCGGCTGAAAGCCAAGAGGTTAACGGGGAAATTCAATATTGATAATACATACACAGCTGAAAAATTTTTTCATGATTTTTTTGATGCTGCTGAAGATTCCTTGAACAAGTTTTATAGTGCACATGAGTTAAATGGAGATACAGAAAAACTATTGCATGGGGTTGTTTTCGAATTAGCGGCTGAATGTCCTTTAGATTGGAGGAAACTTGATGCTAGATAACATTGATACCCTTATAAACCATATTCAAAGTAAGGGATTAACGCTGGACGTAAATTTGGAACGACCAATTTATGTCCAGCCAGAAGATAGAATCAGCTATCGGTCATTTAGAATTCTCATCATAATCGGGATGTTGGATGCTCAAACAGGTTTAAGTAAAGAGGTTGTTGCAAGTTTAGATTTTTTGTTAAGAAATAAAGGTTATCAAAAAGATTTCGTTCTTCAATATTTCAGAGGAAAGCAATATATAATCAAAAAAGTAGCTCAGTTCAATATTAACTATGTTGTGGAAAATGATAGAAACATTGTGCAATATAAAAGTGTTCCTTGGGATTTACGCTTTAATGATATGTTCATGTTTCTACATGTACGGGGGCTTGTAGAATTTCTGGGCAATAAGCCGACATTAAGAGTTAGGCTTTCTGAAAAAGGCAAAGAAGTTTTTGAAGAAATAAAAGATGTCTTCCCAGAGGAGTTAAATTTTTTAGAGCTGTTCGGCAAAAGACTAAGTGAAGAGAAGACGATTAAGATAATAACAGAAGTTATACCTAATTCATACTGGAGGGACAATGAGAAATTTAGTAATAAATAGAATTCAGTATAATATTAAAACCACCATAGGTAATGTATATGGGGCAGATATACCTTTTCAGACGGGGTTGAATGTTATTTATGGGCCTAATTCTCTTGGGAAAACAAGTATCATAACTGGAATCATTTATGCTCTTGGCGCTGAAAAAGGGCTTGGCATTTTTAAAGCGGATCAAAATCCCTTTAAGCCTGAATTTTATGACAGGATAAATGGGGAAAATATTAAGACATCGTATGTCCTACTGGAAATTTCCAATGGTATCGATACATGTTGTATTGCTAGGGGTATAAAAAGCAAAACAAATACCGTTGCAATAAAGAAATGTGCAATTGATGATGTAGAAAATACTAAAGAAACAAAATACTTGGTCGCTTCAGGAGAGGGTGTTTTCGCAGAGGATGGTCTTCAGCTTTTCCTCTTTAATTTTTTAGATATACCAATCGTAGAGGTGCCGACATATGAAAGTAAGTTATCGAAACTATATCTCGAAAACCTCGTGCCACTTTTCTTCGTGGAGCAACGTGCAGGTTGGTCACAAATTCAGGCAAGGCAGGTAACTAGGTATGGAATTCGCGAAATTAAGAAAGTTGCATTTGAATTTATTATGGGACTTGATAGGTTTCAAATGCATCTAATAGAAATAAAACGTAGAGAAATTCAAGAAGAAGTAAGAAGAAAAAAAACAATTTACGAAGATGCGGTTGAGGAACTTTTAGTTGCTGCAAATGCTAAAGTATTAGCTGATGCATTGATAGTCGAAAGGGAAGGCATAGGAAAAATAAGTGTTTTTGAAATTGTTACATATTTGACTAATAAGTACAATACAGAAATCGAAAGGCTTGATAAACTAGAAGGCTCGGATACAGATGTTAAAAATGACAATCACCTAATAAGAGAGAACCTCAAAAAGGCAGAATTTTTCCAAAGGAAGACATCCGATAGAATAAATAAGCTTGTCTTGGAAATAAATGGATATGTTAGTTACATTGAAAGGATACAACAAAATAAGTTTAAGAATAAGCAACTCAAAAAAATAGAAGGTCTTTCTCTAGAACTTAACATCACATACTGTCCAATATGCGAAACTCCTCTTAACCGAGAACATGAGGGTGAGTGCATATTATGCCATCACGATATTAAACGAAAGATATCGACACCTGAGCAGAATTTGGAGTTTCTTGAGGATGAGGAAAAATCATTTAGGGATGTGTTAGAAAGTAAACAGTTGGAGCTAAGAAAGCAAAGAGTTATACACAGTGAAAATAAAGAAAAAATAGTCTCTTTAGAACAAACTTTGGAACATCAAATTAGTACTTTCATTGGTGGAAATGCAAACTCTCTCAGGGCTAAGGTTCAGGAATTGGATTTACTTAATCAGGAAATAAAAAAGTTCACTTGGATAGCAAAGAAATGGAAAGAACTTGACGCTTCACGACTGGTTTTGAAGAATTTAAATATTGAAAATGCAAAGTTGGCGGAGCAGGTAAAAGGGTTTTTAAGATCACCGCATGACGTAGATATTTTAAATTCAATTAAAACATTTTTTCAAAAAAATGTTAAATCTCTCAACCTATTTAAAGGCAAAGAAGAATTGATTAGTAAGATAAAGATTGATGAATTAGATTACTCGCCCTTTCTGGAGGAATATGATATTTTCAATATTATTAGTTCGAGCGATAATGTTCGGATAATGCTCAGTTATTATTTGTCTCTGTTACAAACCTCATTATTGAAAAATGACGATATTGATATTAAATTCCCTAACCTACTGATATTTGATGAACCTAAGCAACAAAATCTCGATAATGACTCACTAATAGAATTTGTAAAAGTGATTGAAAGCTTATCGTCTAATTCTTTTCAGATAATTCTAACAACCTATCTGCATCAGCCTGGAAAGGATACAGTTTTTAAAGATTATATAAGGTATGAGATGTTGAACACGACGGACTATTTGCTTAAAAAAATTGGATAGTTTTATTTTTTGCTGTAAATGGCCATTTCAGAGTTAACATAGAGAGAACCTTAAAAGATTGGTTCGGTCATTTAAAACTTTGTTACTATTGTAAAGTCCTTATAATTTCCCCAAATTGTTAATTTTGAAATTATTTTCCTAATAGCCTTAGGAGAGGGGAGCTTTAACAAAAGAATGGGATGGTGTGTGGTGGTTGGAAAGTTGTAGATTTCAAACAAGACAAACGAATGATTTCCGATTATCTTGTTATTTTCTACATTTGAGTATGGAAATTTCCAGGATGATAGGTGACCATGCGGATCGACCCTTACCCCATCAATTATTGATATCATGGTTAAAGTGTTATAAGCGTCCTAACGATAAAATTTTAGAACTGAAAGCGCAGGGCATCTTAGAACCGTTAAAAAAAGGCTTATACATTGCCGGGCCTTTGGTGACTGATAAGAAACCTGATGTTCTGCTGGTTACGAACCACTTATTAGGGCCGAGTTATGTCTCGCTTGAAACGGCTTTGTCTTATTATGGGTTGATACCGGAACGGGTATATGAAATATCATCCATGACTACAAAGGCATCCCGCTCTTTTAACACGGTACTGGGCCTGTTCACATATACGCGCCTTCCATTGCCCTATTATTCCTTTGGTTTAAAGATGCTTCACCTTCCTTCGAATCGGTATGCTATAGTGGCATCACCTGAAAAAGCACTATGCGATAAAATAATAACCACATCGGGTCTGAGATTAAGAAGCATCCGGAGTGCTTATGATTATCTCGTTGAAAATATGCGGATCGATGAATCAGCATTAAAAGAATTGGACACGAATATGATACACGGGTGGCTTCCGGATGCACCGAAAAGAGAAAGTTTATTGATGATGGTTAAAATGATTGAGCGATTATGATAAAGAAACTGTCCTCTCAATTACCCAAGCATTTTCCAAGGCAATACCTGTACATTGCTTCGAACTAAAGATTGATCGCCACCATAAACCAGGTGCGACCGAACAGAGTGTGGCTTCACTAATTCGGTGAAATGTTGCAGATTTTTGAATAGCGCGCCGCTTAATGTCTGGGTGGATTTGACCTCATATACATCAAATACATTTGCAGTTTTTAGCAACAGGTCAATTTCTAACCCATTGTGATCTTGCCAAAAATAATAATGGAGATGCTGGTATCGATTCTCGTTAAACTTTTGGAAATTGGCGATCACGAAATTCTCAAAGATGTTACCCTTGAGTCTATTTACGGCCAATTCTTCTGGTTCTCGAATTTGCAATAAATGGGTCAATAGACCAACATCATAAAAATACAGTTTCGGCGTTTTTACCAAGCGCTTATTGAAGTTATCATGATAGGGATAGAGTAAGAAAACAAGATAACTACTTTCTAAAACAGACAACCAGGCCTTTGCAGTAGGTTGAGAAATATTGCAATCATTAGCCAGTGCGGTCAAATTCAAAAGTTGACCTGCCCTTGCTGCACACAAGCCCAGGAACGTTCGGAAACTATTCATATCACGGATATTGATTAGCTCTGTCACATCCTTCTCAATGTATGTACGAATGTAGTTAGCATAAAAATCCGTTGGATCTAAGCCTCTATGATAAACAGCGGGGTATCCTCCCTGAATACAGGTATCTAAATAATTAGCAGGTAACTTTTTAGCTTGGTCTAGTTCTTGGGTGTCCAAAGGTAGAAGTCGGAAGAGCGCAACGCGCCCAGCCAATGACTGAGTAATGTGCTTAAGTAGATGAAAGTTTTGAGATCCTGAAAGGATGTATTGCCCCATTTGCCCAGACTTATCTACCGCCGTTTGAAGATAGGAAAATAATTCAGGTACTCGTTGAACTTCATCCAATATGGTGTTGTTCGGATATTGTTGAAGAAAGCCGTTTGGATCTTCCTGGGCAAAAGATCGATGATCGGGGTTTTCAAGAGACACATACTCATAATCGGGAAACAGCGTTTTAAGCAAGGTGGTTTTTCCAGATTGTCGGGGACCCGTTACTGCCAGTATCGGGTATTGTTTAATCCGTTTCCTTATCTCCTTAGCCATCGTTCTCTCTATCCATTCAGACATAAGCAATCTATTTAGTTTCAAACAAATATAGGTAAACTTTGGAATATCTGCGGTTAAATTTTGGATTATCTGAATATAAATTTTGGATTATCTGAGATTTAATTTTGGGATATCTTTAAAAAAATAGGAGCTTAAGTAAATTACTTACATGGAAAGGGAAGAGTTAATCTCGTTTCTGAAAAAGAATTGGGTCGACTATAACGAACATTTTCCTCTAACGGCGAACGACCGTCGATTGGAAACACCTTATCAACTGTTTCTCAATATCTGAGTTAATTCGACGGTTTCCTTGACTATGTCAAATAACTCATCAGATGAATTAGAACCGTCGATTTGACTTTTTAACTCTTTGATAACTGATCAGTCCTGATCTGGAATCTTCTTATTGGATAGATACTTATCCATCGCTTTATGCATGTGCTTTTTTAGGTTGTCTGCTATCTTTTGAGTTGACCCTAAATGTTTGACGTTGGACTGTCCATTTTCGGAATCAACTAGGTTTGTGAAAGTAGTTCCGTCTGCGCCGGGTTTACTTCTATTGGTATCGTTAAACGCTCTTCCGAAAAACGTTTCGTATTTCGAACCCATTCTGTAGGTATCTATCTCTCCCATAATATTATTTGTTTAAGGTTTTTCTATCTCGCTAATGTAAAGATATTAAAACATTGAGCATTAGATAATTATTATGATGCTTTCTCGAACATTTAAGGGAGTGTGCAAGTTGTTCTGATGTCATTCAAGCCCCAACTATGCTCACTTTTCTTCGGAACACAAATTCTTAAACTGTCTAGTTGCTGAGTTTTTCTGGCTTTTTGCATGAATTTTAAATGAAAAAAGCATCAGATAAAATGTTTCGCTACCTTTGTGTTGGAGGTAATATGAGCAAGCTGGAAGAATTAAAAAAGCGACTTAAAAGAGGGCAGGTTTATCGTCGCGACGATTTATCAAAGTGGACGAAGTCCGTTGATAGGCATCTGGATGCCTTGGTTGAGGAAGATACGCTTCAAAAGCTTTCTCAAGGTTTATATTATTATCCTAAAATAAGCACCTTTGGTAAAACTCCACCAGAAGAGGAGGTGTTGATACGAAGCTTCCTTAAAGACGATAGGTTCCTTCTTACTTCTCCGAGCAGTTATAACAGCTTAGGGGTCGGCACTACGCAGCTTTATAGCGAAAGGGTCGTATACAATCATAAACGACATGGGGAGTTCAAATTTGGTAACCGGAAGTTTTTGTTTCGTATAAAACCTCACTTCCCAAGTAAATTATCACCGGAATTTCTGCTTGTTGATCTAGTGAACAATCTTGAAACACTTGCTGAAGACCCGAATGAAGTATTGAATAACGTAACGCGTAAAGTTCGTACAATGGATACTAAAAAGCTGAAACGTTATGTTTTTCAGTATGGTAATGTAAGAGCAAAAAAAATACTTTCTCCGATGTTGAATGACTGCAATTAAGGTGCAACTCATTGCTATGTAAGGCCTGCGTTTTGTCGTTTTGAGTCAGGATAAAGGATATTTTCGATTATCTTATATATAATTTCACCCCAGTTTCTTTCTCAACGCTGCCATATCTTCACTGATCTTCTTTTCCAATACCTTGGCATAGATCTGCGTGGTGGCAATTTTGGTATGCCCCAGCATTTTGCTCACTGTTTCGATCGGAACGCCATTGGAAAGGGTTACGGTGGTTGCGAAGGTATGCCTTGCCAGGTGGAAGGTTATGTTTTTCTTTATGCCGCAAATCTCAGCAATTTCCTTTAGGTAAGCGTTTACCTTCTGGTTGGAGATTACGGGAAAGACGGTGCCGGTGACTGCTGCCCGGAGATTGTGTTTGTACTTTTTTAATATTTCGATGGCTTTGGGTAAGAGTGGGGTAGTCACGGGGGTATCAGTTTTCTGCCTGCAGGTGCGTATCCACACTTCGCCGTCGGATGCTTCTACAATGTTATCATGCGTGAGGTTGATCACATCCACATAGGTAAGCCCGGTATAACAGCAGAACACAAACAAGTCCCGGATCATATCGATCCGCGCAATTTCAAAAACTTTACTTTCCAGCATAGCCAGTTCGGTGTCGGACAAATGTTCTCGGTTAACCTTTTCGATTCTGAGTTTATAATTCATAAAAGGGTCTTTGCTGATCCATTCCAAACGCATGGCCAGGTGCACCATTTTCTTTAGACGGATGATGTGTTTCATGACACCGTTGTTGTTCATGGGCTTTTGATGGTCGAGGGGTTTATGGTTCCGCAGGAAGGTCTCAAAATCAAAAATGAATTTATAGTCGATATCGGTGAGAAAGAAATCGGCCGCGCGGAATTTCTTCTGGATAAACTTTATCAGGTAGCGCTGGGTAACGTAATAATGTTTGAGGGTGCTCCATTTTAAGGTGCTTGAAGCGGTTTCATTGTGGTATTCAAAAAGGCTGCTCAGGGTCTGCGCTTCTTCGATATTGCCAAAGAAATGATCTTTTACCGATTGGGCTGTGACTCGTTTTCCGCTTAACATCAACTGTTGATAAATACCGCCTAAAGTCAGCCGCACATCTTGCAGGTATTTGTTGATCTGTTTAAACTCCTCGCGTGTTCCTTTGAGTGCTCCTTTTGCATTATCCCAGTAGTTGATATCAACAAACTGCTTTAGTGCAATATAGCAGCGTTTTTTATTAACGGTGATGCAGGCGTAAACCGGTGCATTTCCTTCTTTTTCCTTGTCTGCTCTGATGGTAAAATGGACGCCAAATGATTGTGATGTTTTCATAAAAATACTCTTTAATCTCCAAAAACTTGATTTAACCCGTTTTAAGGCTATTTTAGGTAACACAGATTGTCTGTTTTTATGCCAATTATAAACCTAAAAACCGCTCTTTTTGCAAAATTTTTAGGCTTCATTTGGCTGATAGACAGTGCGTTGTAGCGTTTCGTGTTACCTAAGTTAAACATTTAAAATAGGTAGTCGGATAGGTAACGAGAATGAAGGATTCTTATGGATTAATATGAACTACTTAAAAGTAGAAAACCCTGTAAATCAGACTATTTACAGGGTTTCGAACTAGCGTGAACTAGTATTTTGTGCGCCCACCTGGGCTCGAACCAGGGACCAAAAGATTATGAGTCTTCTACTCTAACCAACTGAGCTATAGGCGCAAGTAATTTTGTCAATTAATTTCAGTGATTAAACTGCTTTTGACGATGCAATTATCGATATTTGTAATGAGAAAACAAAATTTTTGTATGCAAAAAATTAAAAATATTATTTTGGATTATGGGAATGTTATCTTTATGATAGACTTCGCAAAAGTTCATCAAGCCTTTATAAACTTGGGTATCAAAAATGTAGATGATTTTTTTGGACATAAAGGTCAAGATTCACTATTTGATTCTTTTGATAGGGGAGAAATCACTATTTCTGAGTTTCGTAATGGTGTTCGCCAAAAAGCAGGTCAATTTACCCTAACGGATGAACAAATTGATAATGCCTGGAATGCTTTGTTAATTGGGGTTCCAGAAGGAAAACATAAAATTTTGGAATTCTTAAATCAACACTACCGGACATTTCTATTAAGTAACAACAATGAACTTCATTATGCATATTGTATGAATCATTTACTGCAGAAGTACGGCATACCAAATAATGATCAGTTTTTTGAGAAAACCTATTATTCACATTTGGAAGGATTAAGAAAACCGGGAGTTGAAATTTTTCAAAAAGTATTAAGAGAAAATAATCTAATTGCGCAAGAAACTTTGTTTATTGATGATAGTCCACAACATCTGGAAACAGCTAAAAGACTAGGTATGCAAACTGCATTATGCACCCAAGAGAGGCCTTTGGAGGTAATAATCCGAGATTATAATTTAATTACTGATAATATGGATAATTCCTAAATTTAATTGTCAAATATTCCTTGCGGAATTGTTGTTATTTGTTTACCTTCGCAGACCAAGAATTTCACAACGAGAGGAGGTATATAAAAAGCTATGATTATTGTAAATGTAAAAGAAGGAGAATCTCTAGATAGAGCGTTAAAACGTTTCAAAAAGAAATTTGAGAAAACTGGTGTATTAAGAGAATTGCGTTCACGTCAAGCTTACGAGAAAAAATCTATTACTCGTCGTACCCAAGTTAAGAAAGCAATCTATAAACAAAACTTACAGCAAGATAACGCGTAATGAATTTGTTTTCATAATATTTGCGAGAAGAAGGTATCTAAGATACCTTCTTTTTTTATGAATAAATTTCATACATAGCACAACCCCATTCCTCAACTCCTTCATTATAAATTGATTATACATTTCTTGTATTATTCATTCTCATTATACTTTTAAATATATTTTTATTCTTGTAAAATATTATCTACTTTGGCTCTGACTTTAGGGGTGTCTGTATTATAAACAGACTGAGAATTTACCCTTTGAACCTGATCCGGATCATACTGGCGTAGGGAAAAGTAAAATGTCTTCAGAGTGCATATTCTGCACAATTGCGGCCATTCCTAAAGTTTTTTTAAAAAAAAACTAAATCGGAATGGAGCTTACAATCAATCACCAAACACATTTTTACGAGAACCCTCCAAAAACTTTGGCAGGTCTCATGCAATTAGAATTTTCCGAAAGGAAAAAAGGAATAGCTGTGGCTATAAATAATGAAATTATTCCCCAATCCTCTTGGGAGGTTACCGAATTATCGGAAAAAGACTCTATTCTCGTCATTACTGCCACACAAGGCGGTTAGAAATGCATTCAAATATTCGACTATCAATCTTGAACTAAAAATAATGAAGACAACTTTTCAAAAATCTAAAAAAGTATACATTAGCGGTACCTTATTTCCTATTCAAGTAGCAATGAGAGAAATAACGTTAAGCCCCACTAAATTAAACAAAGGAGGATTTGAAATTAATCCGCCAATCACTATTTATGACAGTTCTGGACCATATACGGATGAAAATGTTGACATAGACATTCGCTCTGGTTTACCTAGAATCCGTGAGCAGTGGATTTTAGATAGAGCTGATGTTCAGATTTTGCCTCAGATCAGCTCCTTTTATGGGAAGCAAAGATTAGAAGACACATCTCTAGACGACCTGCGATTTTCCTATAAGCATAAACCCATGAAAGCTTTAGATGAAAAAAATGTCACACAATTACATTATGCAAAAAAAGGTATTATTACTGCAGAGATGGAGTATGTAGCGATCCGGGAAACTCAACGAATAGAGCAGCTGGCTCATAGTACAAAAGGAATGAATCACCAACATGCTGGAATTAACTTTGGAGCTAAAACTCAAAAAGGATCCATCACACCTGAGTTTGTCAGAGCTGAAATTGCAGCCGGGAGAGCTATAATTCCTAACAATATTAATCATCCTGAGAGTGAGCCGATGATCATTGGTCGAAATTTCTTAGTAAAAATAAATGCAAATATTGGTAATAGTGCAGTTACGTCAACCATTGAAGAGGAAGTTGATAAGGCTGTTTGGGCATGTAAATGGGGTGCAGATACCATTATGGATCTCTCAACAGGGAAAAATATTCATGAAACAAGAGAATGGATAATTCGAAATTCACCTGTTCCAATTGGAACTGTTCCGATTTATCAAGCGCTTGAAAAAGTTAAAGGTGTGGCAGAAGACCTAACTTGGGAAATATTTAGAGATACCCTTATTGAGCAGGCTGAACAAGGTGTTTCATATTTTACAATACATGCGGGAGTTTTATTAAAGTATGTTCATTTGACAGCTCAACGCATTACAGGTATTGTTTCCAGAGGGGGATCCATTATGGCTAAATGGTGCCTATTTCACCATAAAGAGAATTTTTTATATACCCATTTCGAGGAAATCTGCTTAATCATGAAACAATATGATGTGGCATTCTCATTAGGAGATGGGTTAAGACCTGGCTCAATTGCTGACGCAAACGATGCTGCTCAATTTGCTGAGCTGGAAACATTAGGCGAATTAACAAAAATAGCTTGGAATCATGATGTACAAGTAATGATTGAAGGACCTGGACATGTACCAATGCATATGATTAAAGAAAATATGGAAAAACAATTGGAAGTTTGCCAGGAAGCTCCTTTTTATACTTTAGGTCCATTAACAACAGATATTGCACCTGGTTATGATCATATCACTTCTGCCATTGGTGCTGCTATGATAGGTTGGTATGGATGCGCAATGCTCTGCTATGTAACACCAAAAGAACATTTAGGTTTACCTAACCGTAAAGATGTTAAAGATGGTGTAATTACCTACAAAATTGCAGCACATGCGGCAGATTTAGCCAAAGGTCATCCAGGGGCACAATATCGAGATAATGCATTAAGCAAAGCCAGATTTGAATTTAGATGGGAAGATCAATTTAATTTATCGTTGGATCCTGACACCGCTAGGGAATTTCATGATGAAACGCTACCGGCCGATGGAGCTAAAGTGGCTCATTTTTGTTCGATGTGTGGTCCAAAATTCTGTTCAATGAAAATTACCCAAGAAATTAGGGAAGTTGCCGAACAGGGGATGTTAGAAATGTCAAATGAGTTCATAGAAAAAGGTAAAAACCTCTATATATGATCATTTTAATCACACCACCGGAAAATCATAAAGGGGAAACTCAAAAAATAAATGATTTCTTCCAACAGGGTTTAGAGCTACTACATATCCGAAAATATGGATATTCATTGCATGAAATGTCTAAATATATTGATGCTATTGATTCTGTTTATCATAATCGACTAGTATTACATTCAAAGCACGAGCTTGCCGAAAACTACGATGTAAAAAGGTTACATTTCAGTGAGCAGGCCCGTCTTAAATCTGCTGATACAGCTTATTCAGCAAAATATATACTATCTACTTCGACACATTCGATGAGTAATTTTAATGGATTAGGATATCAATGGCAATATTCTTTTTTGAGTCCCATGTTTCCAAGTATTTCTAAAAATGGATATGGTGACATAGACCCCTTGCACGATACGCTAACAACTCGCAAAAATTATCATACTCAATTAATCGGTTTAGGGGGGATAAATTTAAATAATGCTAAGATTTTAAAACAAAATAATGTGGATGGAGTGGCCTTAATGGGGGCGATATGGAAAAATAATGAATCTTTTATAAATTTTAAGGAATGTCTCTGAAAAGACCTTTTGTACTAAGTATCGCAGGTTTTGATCCATCGGCTGGGGCAGGTGTCTTGGCTGATATAAAGACTATGGAGCAACTCGAAGTCTATGGATTGGCTATCCTGACGGCTAATACAGTTCAGACAGAAAGTAAACTCTTTAGTATTCAGTGGACACCAATTAATGAGGTTATTTCTGCTATAGAAATATTCATGAATCAATTCCCAATTCAAGTAATTAAAATAGGTATTGTACCCGACTCAACTTATTTAATTGATATTATTAATACCATTAAACAGATAAGGGAAAAGGTAAAAATAATATGGGATCCAGTTTTGAATAGTTCCTCCGGTTTCACCTTTTTTCAATTGAATGATAGCCTCGAGTTTTCAAAAAAATTAAATCAAGTTTATCTTATTACGCCTAATCAAATGGAGTATTCATTTTTTAAGAAGTATGAGCTGTTCAAAAGTATAGATTTTAAGCACGTTGCTGTGCTCCTTAAAGGTGGACATTTGCTTAAAAACAAGGGGAGGGATACAATGTATTTTAACAATAGTGAAGTACAATTTCTTCCTGGGTCATTAGATGCAACAGCTAAACATGGTTCAGGTTGCGTGTTATCGTCTGCTATTGCGGCATATACTGCTCGAGGAAATTCATTAGAAGAGTCTTGTCAATTAGGGAAATTATATGTCGAAAAATTTTTGGCGAGTAATCACGACTTATTAGGTTATCATCATGTATAGTAAATTACAATATATATCACAAGGCGTAACTGCCTTGATGCAAGAAAAAAATATTTGCAATGCATTGCAATCTGGGGCAGATTGGATACAGTTACGTTGGAAGGAAGGAAATCAAACTGAATTCACTGATCTGGCATTTAAAATCAATGAAATTTGCAAACAACATCAGGCAACATTTATTATCAATGATCATGTGGATGTTGCCAAAAAGGTTGATGCAGACGGAGTGCATTTAGGTCTTGATGATTGTGAAATTTCTAGTGCCCGCACTATTTTAGGAAACAAAAAAATAATTGGGGCCACTGCAAACACCTTAAGGGATATTCAAAACAAGATTGCTCAAGGATGTAACTACATTGGTTTGGGACCTTTCCGATATACAAAGACAAAAAACAAATTAAGCCCCATTCTAGGAATTCAAGGATATAGAGTTTTGCTTAGTGCATTGCTGGAAAATGAAAGCCTAATTCCTATTTACGCCATTGGGGGGATAAATATAGAAGATTTAGATTCTATAAAGGCCACTGGTATATATGGAATAGCAAGTTCTTCGATGATTAACAATAATCCCTCTATTATTTCAGAAATTAAATTGAAAATGCAATGAGTACATTAAATATTGCCGATAAAAACTTTTATTCAAGGCTTTTCCTGGGTACAGGTAAGTTTGGTAATCTTGACTTGATGAATCAAACAATAATTGCCTCAGAGACTGAATTAGTGACTATGGCATTAAAGCGTCTGGATTACAAGGAGATCTCAGATAATTTTTTACATTCATTAAAAGTTCCAGGAGTGAATTTGTTACCCAATACCTCCGGAGCTAGAAATGCTAAAGAGGCTATATTGGCAGCCCAGCTAGCTCGAGAAGCATTAGAAACAAATTGGTTAAAATTAGAAATTCATCCTGATCCCAGATTTCTGATGGCTGATCCGGTAGAGACCTTAATTGCTACTGAGGAACTTGTTAAACTTGGCTTTATCGTGCTTCCTTATATTCATGCTGATCCAGTGCTCTGCAAAAGATTAGAAGATGTTGGTACTTCTGCTGTAATGCCATTGGCTGCTCCAATTGGAAGTAATAAAGGGTTAATTACGATTGACTTTTTAAAAATTATCATAGAACAAAGTGCTGTTCCGGTAATTATTGACGCTGGTTTAGGAGCACCCTCGGATGCAGCAAAAGCGATGGAGATAGGGGCTGACGCCGTGTTAGTTAATACGGCTATAGCATCCTCTGATAACCCTATTAGAATGGCAGAGGCATTTAAGGATGCAGTAATAGCCGGTAGGACAGCTTTTGAGGCTGGACTTTCCTCATCTCATTTTCATGCTAGTTCTTCAAGCCCATTAACCACATTTTTAAATGAATTGTAAAACAAAGGTGAATTCATTCAACGCTTTTTTTCAAAGATATTCTAGAGAGGACATCAAAGAAAAGATACATCAAACGACTCATAATGATGTTATTCGTACCCTAAATAAAGAAAATCGGAATCTCGATGATTTTTTGGTTTTACTCTCACCCTCTGCTGCCTTAGAATTGGAATCGATGGCTAAAATTACCCAGAGGCTTACTCAAAAAAGATTTGGAAAGACAATCCAACTTTATGCTCCTTTGTATCTGAGTAATGAGTGTCAAAATATCTGTACATATTGTGGTTTTAGTATGGATAATAAAATTAAACGTAAAACACTATCAAGCTCAGAACTGATCTTGGAGGCCATGGCTATTAAGGAAATGGGTATTAACCACGTTTTGTTGGTTAGCGGTGAAGCCAATAAATCTGTAGAGATAAACTATTTTATGAATGCAGTCAGGTTATTAAAACCTTATTTTGCTCAAATTTCTATCGAAGTACAACCACTCACAGAAGAAGAATATAAATTACTAAAAAAAGAGGGAGTACATGCCGTATTGGTTTATCAAGAAACTTACGATCCACAAGCTTATAAAAAATATCATCCCAAAGGTAAAAAATCAAATTTTGACTTCAGATTGGAAACCCCTGATAGGATAGGGAGGGCAAAACTACACAAAATAGGCTTAGGGGTTCTTTTAGGACTTGAGGATTGGCGAGTGGATAGTTTTTTTAATGCCTTACATATTGAATATCTGCAAAAGCAATATTGGAGTACAAAATATTCTGTATCCTTTCCGAGACTTCGACCCGCTATAGGGACCGAAAATTCAAAATTCATGATGCATGATAGAGACTTATTTCAACTTATTTGTGCCTATCGGCTATGGAATGAAAACATTGAAATATCTTTATCGACAAGAGAACATGAGAAATTCCGTGATCATGTGATTCCTTATGGGATTACAAGTATGAGTGCGGCCTCAAAAACGAACCCGGGAGGCTATATAGTAGATCCACAATCCTTAGAGCAATTTGAAATAAGTGATGAACGTAGTGTTCTAGCTATTCAAAATATAATTGTAGAGGCAGGTTATGATCCGATTTTTAAAGACTGGGATGTAAGTTTCTCCTTATAATAGTTAGTTATGCAAAATTATTCCTCATTTGATCGTTATAGCCGGCAGATATTTATAGAAGAAATTGGAATTGAAGGACAACAAAAGATTCTTTCATCAAAAATTTTAGTCGTTGGATTAGGTGGCTTAGGTTCACCAATTGTTCAATACCTAGCTGCTGCGGGAGTAGAACATTTGGGGATTGTGGATTATGATATTGTTGAAATTCACAATCTTAATCGACAGATCATCCATAAGGAAAAATCTGTTAAGAAAAATAAAGTTCAAAGTGCTCATAGGTACCTTAAAGAACTGAATTCTTCAGTCAAAATTAAACCAATAAATTTACGCATTGACGAAGATAATGTCGATCAGATCATCGAACCGTATGACATTATTGTTGATGGCTCAGATAATTTTAAGACCAGATATATTGTAAATGATTCGTGTATTAGGGGGAATAAACCACTGGTTTACGGAAGCATTTTTTCTTTTGAAGGGCAGATGGCCGTCTTTAATTATCAAGGAAGTAAAAATCTCCGTGATTTGTTTCCGGAGCCTCCAAACCCAGAGGACTTTCCAAATTGTGACAAAAATGGAGTTTTGGGGCCATTACCTGGAATAATTGGCAGCATGATGGCCATGCAGGTTCTTAAAATAATTACAAATCTTCCTGTGAATAGTAATCAATTAACAGTGGTTGATACTTTTGGTTGGAAATTTAATGTTTTACATTATTAAAATAATCAGCAATAAAGTGTTAGCAATTATTAGTTGAAGAAAGATAATGGATGTTTTATTGTATTTTTATATGCAAAAAGTGTGTTTAAAATACTTAAACACACTTTTTGGGGTTATTTGTGCCCGCGGCGGGAGTCGAACCCACATCGTCAGAACCGGAATCTGATATTCTATCCATTGAACTACGCAGGCGGCTCGCCAAAAATACTACTTTTATTGAGTTTTACACAAAAAACCTTGCATTTTAATGAGCGAATTTTGCAATATGTTAATCATGAGCGTGATCACTTTCAACGATGTGCATTTCAAATTGTAAATCTAGATCACTTGCTCCAGAAAATTTAAGAAAATCTTTGTTGAAGATATCTGTTTCAGTATTGATATTCTCTTTAACACCAGGATTTAAATGTCTCATAACATAGCGGAAATTAAATTTTCCTGCAAGTTTCTTAACGGTAATATATCCTGTTATTCCAACTTTAGCGCTTGTGCCATCTGTTTTTTTATCAGCATATTCTGCTGTAAAACTTCCTTCGGGCATGCCTACTAAAAATGCAAAATGTTGATCTTCTCTTTCTATAAAAGATTGTTGACTCTCACGTCCTGCAAAATCTTTGACTACCAATTCAAATCGATAAGTTTCTCCAAGTTCTAAATCTAAATGTGTGCCAACCGGTGGAAGGAATTTTTCTCCTGAAAAACTTACACTAGAAGTTTCTGCACCTTCAATATCATGATAATGGAAATGATCACCGTGTAGTTCCGCTTCTACCTGAGTGAATGACAGAGTAGCTCCACTTACTTCCTCTTGATCGATTTCAGGAGTAGGTTCGTCTTTTGAACAGGATTGTAAAAAGAAAAATGAAGTTAATAAGAAGATGATAAATATGTTAATTTTCATGGTTTTTATTGTTTTAAAATTTATAATTTATTGATAAAATAATATTTCGTCCTTGACGATGAGCATAATACCGAAAACGGTCCATATAGTCTTTATATGATTTGTTTAAGATGTTTTCAGCAGCCAAAGACATGTTGACCTTTTGTTTCCCTATTGGGATGGGATGCGTAATAAAAGCGTTAAAAAGATGGTAACTAGGTGGAGGAGAGGTATAGTCAGATTCAGACTCATAGCGACCTTGTTTGGCAACATATAGGTGAGTAAGTTTTATATAACTATTTTCAAGGCCTAAAAATGACCATTGGATGCTGTTGGAAACCCTATCGGATGGTATATATGGTAAATATTTATTTAAACTTATGTTTTTTGCTCTGACCAAACTTCCCTGAAAATTATATTTAAGGTTTTCTAGAAGTTTCCAATCGAATTGTAAATCGCTTCCAAAGAATAACGCATTATTTTGCTCATAATGAAAAACTGGAAATGTTCCTCGAATAGTCTGCTTAACTGAATCTGGATTCGGATTTGCAAATATGTAGTTGTGTATTAACTGACCGTATAGATCCAATGTAAAGGTCCAATCATCTTGTTTTTTAGTAATTGAATTCACCCATTTTATAGCTTGTTCAGCTTTAAGGTTTTGATCTCCAATTTCGTAGATTGCAGCAGAATGGTGTACTCCATCACTATATAGTTCATTTGCTGTTGGGGCTCTCCAGGCAAGTCCAATTGTAGACTTGTAATTCCATTTCGTTGACAAATTATACGATAATCCTATGGAACCAGAAATATTATGAAACCGTCGGGTGTCCGTCAATAAATAGTGTTCTGGAGCTCCTTCAGATTCTTCGCTATAACGATAACGGTAGCCCGCGGCATCAAAATAACGGTAGTCATATCGCCATCCCATTTCCATGGTAACCTTCTTTAATTGCAGTAGATGTATACCATACAATCCCAGGGAATAACTATCAAAATTTGGAATAATAGGAGTGGTTCCTGTACCAGCAGTATTGTTATTAATTTGATTACCTAACTGAAAACCAAATGTATTTTGGGTACTTTTTAGAATGAGATCTAAATTATTGCTTGTTAATATCATATCTGACATAGGAATTTCATCTGAAGTTGTTCGTCGTCTATCGAATTCTTGACGATGATTTCTTTGCCATGAATATTGTGCTTCTAATTGATAGTTTCCTTTTAGCAAATATTTATAATTGAACAATCCTAATTGGTGATTCACGTGCTGTTTTGGTGCATTAATCGAATAACTGAAATCATATTTTTCAAAGGGTTCACCATTCTCTATTCTTGCATATATGTCATCCAGATTACCAATATGAGCTCCATAAAAGACTCCTAATCGGTTGGAAAACCTACTGTAATATGCATCAAGTTTTGCCTTCTCTGAATGATATTGAAATTTTGCCGAATAATTTATCTCCTGAGCAGCTGTATTACCTAAATAGTAATTACTCGTTTTAGAGTTTCCTAATCTTTTGACCGATCCTTGAACCTTCCAACCTAATTTAGGGATGGATTTTATTCCCCCTTCCAGTTGTAAATTTCCAACTGCTCCCTTGGTGTTTGATTCTAGGAGTATATCAGATCTGCCTTTGAATTGTTTAGGATCTATATCGTCAGATTTGGCAATCAATACGCCAGCTATTGCATCAGCGCCATAACGAACAGCTTGTGCACCTTTAATTAATTCGAATTGGTTTGCAGAAAAAGGGTCAAGTTCAGGGGAATGTTCCATTCCCCATTGTTGACTTTCTTGTTTAACCCCATGATTCAATAGAATAATTCTGTTGCTATGTAATCCATTTATAACGGGTTTAGCGATTGAATGTCCTGAATGAAGGATTGAAACCCCAGGTAGCGCAGCAAATACATCTGCAAGCAGTTTCCCTTTACTTTCTTCCACCAATTCCTTATTTAAAATGCTTTTTACGGCTGTTGTTTGTTCCTGCCGGTATGCTTTAATATCAACCTTAGCTATCTTTTCAGTGAGTTCATGAAGTTGGATAACGATGCTAGAATCGGTGGTTAAATGAATAATATCTTCATAAACTTCATAGCCTAAAATTGTGACTTTTAGTTTCAGATTTTTGTGATTCTCTAGATTCTCAAACCGAAATAATCCATCCGGATTGTTTGATTTTATTGAGCCTATTCCATAGATTCTAACGTTAGCATTTGGGATAGGTAATTGTTGTTCATTTACAATCTTACCTTCCAAGGCGCTGTATGATTTTAACTGAGCAATGATGAAATGGCTATATACCAATCCAAGCACAGTTAAGAGGTACTTTAACATAAAATGTCTTCAAAATTGATTAAGGAATGCTAATTATTACGCGTTTAAACTCAGAATCAGTAGAGGAGGAGCACGAAGTCCTTTGCTGAACTTCAGTTTTAGAGTGTATGAGACTTGAGGATTGCTTAAAAGAATTAAATTGAATTCAATTTCATGATTAATACTTTCCCAAGTAAAGACATTAAAACGATTGGTGGTTTGCTGATGGAAAAGATAGCAAATGTTGCATTCTTGATCCTCTGTGCTTTTGTTATGTTGATCATCGTTTCGATGTTCATGAATACAAGCTTCCTTATAGTCACTAGAGTGATCGTGGCTATGAAATGAAATTACGGCTAATGAAAACAATACTATTGTAATCCAAAAGCTCGCTATCCACTTCTTATTTTCTCTCAGGAACCATAACATGTTTGCAAATATATAATTAATGCAATTATGTTGCAAATTAAAATATACAAAGTTGCATTTAAATATTAAGATTTAGTTAGGACCGTGGATGATATTGTGTAATAATACTCTGAAGGTAATCTTTATCTATATGTGTATAGATTTCAGTTGTACTAATGCTTTCATGACCCAACATATCTTGCACTGCTCTTAAATCAGCGCCACCTTCAACTAGATGTGAGGCAAAACTGTGTCGAAAGGTGTGCGGACTTATTTCTTTTTCTAAACCAATTATTTGGGCCAGTTCTTTGATTATGATGAAAATCATTATTCTCGACAAGGAGGATCCCCTTCTTCCCAGGAATACAAAATCTTCTTGTCCGTTTTTTACTTTTTGATGAATTCGAACGTTTTCCAAATATATTTTCAAGTATTTAATGGCTTGCTGACCTATTGGTATTAATCGTTCCTTATTTCCTTTACCTTCCACTTTTATAAATTCAACATCTAAAAATAAATTGGAAATTTTTAGATTACATAATTCTGAGACGCGTAGACCACAGCCATACAGTAATTCTAATATTGCTTTGTTGCGCATACCTTGATTACTTGATAAGTCTATGGCATTAATGAGCTGATCTATTTCCTGAATTGATAAAACGTTTGGAATTTTACGTGAAAGTCGTGGAGACTCAATTAATTCTGCTGGATTAATTTGCCAATCATATTCAATTTGTAAAAAACCAAAGAAGGTTTTAATTCCCGAGAGAAGTCTCGCTTGTGTGAATTCGGAAACCGCGAATTCGTTGATCCATAATAAAAAAAGTTGGAGAACTTTGGTATCAATCTGTTCTAGGGTGATTTGAGTTAATTCACAATAAGTTTGTAATTTTTGGATATCGTTCTGATAAGCCAATATGCTGTTTTGACTTAATCCTCTTTCCAATACTAAATATCTTTTGAAATCTTTTTTAAGTGACTCCCATTCCATGGTTTAAATATATGAAAAATAGTATGGTATGAGCATTGTTTTTTGGTGAAAAGACCTATGAATGTCCATTCAATATTCTTCCTTTTTAGTCTGAAGTGGGACCTGTTGTGTTATTTAACTGATTGGTTATTCAGTGGTATAACACTAGAAAACAAAGAAAATCTTACACATCTTTTTCTCTTCTTTGGTAAAGGCATTAATAAAATATTAAAGAATAGTCGTAGATTGGTCGACGAATTAAAAACAATAACCAACAGACAAACTTAATTTAATATTATGAATATTTTAAAACCCTTGGCATTAGCTTTTTTGCTTCCTTTTGGAACTGAATTTGCAAAAGCTGCTGTTGATATATCTGTCAATCTGCAACCTGGAGTTGTATTGAAATCAGATACCCTTTCTTGGGATAAAAAATTACCATTTGATCAAGAAGTGAAGACTGGAAAACTGGCGAATGGTTTTCAGTATTACATTCGAAAAAATACTGAACCTCAAAAAAGAGTAACTATGTTCCTGGCTGTTAAGGTTGGTTCTATTTTAGAAGATGAAAAACAACTTGGCTTAGCTCATTTTCTAGAACATATGAATTTCAACGGATTAAAACATTTCCCTAAAAATGAATTAGTGGATTATTTACAACGCGCTGGAGTTCGATTTGGTTCTGATTTAAATGCTTATACTAGCTTCGATGAAACGGTGTATCAATTACCAATTCCATCAGATGATCCAGAACTATTAAAAAATGGTCTACAAGTGATGCGTGATTGGGCACAGGATGCAATATTGGAAACCGATGAGATCAACAAAGAGCGTGGCATCGTTATGGAAGAGATGCGTGGTGGACGAGGAGCAAATCAACGGATGAGAGATCAATATCTGAAAATTATGCTCAATGGTTCTCGTTATGCAGACCGTTTACCAATCGGAACGGAAGAAATCATTATGAATTTTGATCCAGAGACTATCCGTGAGTTTCACCAAGATTGGTATCGTCCTGACCTTCAATCCATCATTGTAGTTGGTGATATTGACCCTGTCTATATTGAAAACGAGATAAAAAGGTTGTTTTCCGATATGAAAACACCAAAAAAAATAAAACCTCGCAAGGATTATAAAATTGATTTATTAAACAAAAATCAATTTATAAAAGTGACTGATCCAGAGATGACCTATACTGTTGGTCAAATTATAATTAAACATCCTGAAGAAAAAATATCGACGATTAGAGATTATCGCCGCAATCTTTTAAAAAATGTTTACAATCAAATATTAAACGCACGCTTAGGTGAACTTAGCCAGTCCGCGGCTTCTCCTTTTATGCAAGCCTCAGTAGATATTTCTGAATTTTTAGGTGGATTAGATAATCTGTCTGCCTTTTTTGTTTCTAAACCAGGAGAATTTGAAGAGGGATTTAAAGCGTTGGTTCGCGAATTGGAACGTGTTAAAAAATTCGGTTTCACTAAAACTGAATTTGATCGTGCAGTTCATGCGATTCAAAAGGGAAATGAAACTTCCTATATCGAACGTGATAAAAGAAAGTCAGACTCTTACGTGAATTCTTATCTAAATCATTTCTTGAACGATGTTACTTCAGTTGGTAGTGTGGATCGTTATAATATCACAAAACAGTTGCTTCCTAGTTTGACGCTAAAAGAAGTTGAGCAAATTGGGAAAGATTATTATGTTGATACAAATCGTGATATTTTAGTATTAGCACCTGAAGATCAAAAGGAGAATTTACCAGATGAATTGTTAGTTAATTCATGGTTCACTGATGTAGAGAAAGAGCAATTGACAGCTTATGTTGACCAAGTCTCTGAACTTCCTATGCTCTCCAAGACGCCGACCAAAGGTTCTATTAAAAAAGAAACTGCAATTGAAAAAATTGAAACAAAGGAATTAATATTAAGCAACGGAGTGAGGGTTCTGTTAAAACCAACCAATTTTAAAAATGATCAAATATTGATTAATGCCTTTAGTCCGGGTGGAACATCTTTGTATTCTGATGCAGATTTTATGTCAGCGACCTTCGCCGGAAACTTGGTCAATTCAAGTGGTATAGGTCAATTAAATACAATTGAGCTTCAAAAATACTTGACTGGTAAAAATGTAAATATCAGTCCTTATATTCAAGAACGTTCAGAAGGTTTGGTTGGAAGTACTGATAAAGAAAACCTAAAGATCGCATTTGAGATGATTTATGGCTATTTCACAGCCCCTAGGATTGAAGATGATGTCTTCCAGAGTACAATGAGTAAACAAATAAATATGTTAAAAAATAGAGATAATGATCCTAATTATGTCTATAGCTATAATATATTAAATACGCTCTATGGGGATAATATTCGAAGAATGCCTTTCTCCAAAAGTAACTTAGAGTCTGTAAGTCAATCAAAGGCATTAGAAATTTATAAGGACCGTTTTGCTGACGCTTCCGATTTTACGTTTGTTATTGTTGGATCTTTTACAGAAAATGAAATTAGACCTTATTTAGAAGGGTACTTGGCAGCATTACCTTCAGTTGGACGTACTGAAATGGCTAAAGACTTAAAAATTATTGAACCAACAAAAGGTATTCAAAAAATTGTTAATAAGGGCAAAGAAGCCAAAGCGAACGTCCGAATGACAATTTATGGTGATTATGCTTACAATGAGATCGAAAATTTAAACGTTTCAGCATTACAGAGTATTCTTTCGACCAAATTAATTGAGCGTCTGAGAGAAGAAGAAAGTGGCGTGTATGGAACCGGAGCACGTTTTAATTATTCAAAATTCCCGAATCCTCGTTATAGTTTTACAGTGTCATTCGGAACTTCAGTGGATAAATACCAATCTTTAATTAATTCAACAGTAGATGAATTGAATAAAATTAAAACAAATGGTCCACTGCAAGTTGACTTGGATAAATTCATTATTGAGCAAAGAAGGCAATTGGAGTTGCAATTGAAAGAAAATAATTTTTGGGTAGGACAAATTAGGTCTTCTTATGAAAATCAAAATGATCCAACCTTAATTACGCGTTATTTAGATGATTTACAAAAAATAACCGTTGAATCTGTTAAACAGGTTGCCAATAAATATTTAAAGGAAGAGCATATGTTTAAATTTATTCTTTTGCCTGATGAGGTCCAAAAATAATTTTTTAAAGTAATCTAAGAAAGAAAAGCTGTTTTATTTAATATAAGACAGCTTTTTTGATTTTTATTGTTTAATAAAAGGAAATAGAATACAATTAAATTGAATTTTTAACGATCTTTTATCCTAATATATTTATGCGTAAAACAATCATAGCAATCCTCTGTTAAAATCAATAAACTATCCTTTTTTTCTACCATAATTTGGTGCGCGTTACCCTGGAGTAACCATTGTTCTTTTTTAAAGAGCATGGATTGTCCTCTTTTCAACTGATAAGGTAATGCAACGGTTAATTCTTCATTATCGTAATAAAACATGCTATCTTTGGTAATTTGAAGATACAGCTGTTTACCCGTAGACTCAGGTGTAGTTTTCTTCCCTGCAAATCCTCCAGATTTTTCAACCCAACGCCAATTTCCTTCTATATTTAAATTTGCAGTGCCAATTTTTGTACTCTGACATCCGCTTAAGAATAAAATAAGTAGTATAACCAAACTTTGCTTCATAATTTTTGATTTCTTTACATGTTATAACCTTCGGTTACTTGTTTCCTAGTAACGTAGAAATGATTAGGAATGTTTCATTAATAAGTAAGAAAAATGGTTAGAAAAGACCTTCTGATTTTTTGTCTTACAATTAGCTATAAACAGAAAAATCCTTGTCAGCAATACTAACAAGGATTTTTAAATAGGAAAACAGTCTTATTTAAACCAAGCGGTAACTTCGTCTTTAGTTGGCATGATTAGTTCAAGCTTCATTTTTTTTCTCATTCCTCCTAAATCATTAAATACTTTATTTGGATTTGATTCCTTTAATGCTTCAATTGTATTGAATCCCATTTTTTGTAGTACCGGAACCCAGGCCTCAGGAATCCCTTGTTCAATATAATCGGAGATAGAAGCTACTTTTGTCACTTTTTCCGGTCGCATCTGAGGGAAGAAAAGAACTTCTTGGATTGAAGGATTATTAGTTAAGAACATTATTAAACGATCCATCCCAATACCCAATCCTGAGGTAGGTGGCATGCCAAATTCCAAGGCTCTTAAGAAGTCTTGGTCAATAAACATGGCCTCATCATCTCCTTTTTCAGAAAGACGTAACTGATCTTCAAAACGTTCCCGTTGATCAATTGGGTCATTAAGCTCGGAATAAGCATTTGCTATTTCTTTTCCACATACCATTAGCTCAAACCGTTCAGTTAATTCTGGGTTGTCTCTGTGTTTTTTCGTCAATGGAGACATTTCGATTGGATAATCGGTGATAAAGGTAGGTTGGATGAAATTACCTTCGCATTTTTCTCCAAATATTTCATCAATTAATTTTCCTTTACCCATTGTCTGGTTGACGGCAATTCCCATTTCTTTGGCAGCCTGACGCAGTTCCTCTTCAGATTTTCCGCTGATATCGAATCCTGTAAATTGTTTAATAGCATTCGTCATCGTTATACGAGGGTATGGAGCCTTAAAATCTACTTCATGTTCATTGAATTTTGATTTTGTCGTACCATTTACTGCGATTGCACAATATTCTATTAGTTTCTCGGTGAAATCCATCATCCAATTATAATCTTTGTATGCTATATAGATTTCCATAACTGTAAATTCTGGGTTGTGTGTGCGATCCATTCCTTCATTTCTGAAGTTTTTCGCAAACTCATAAACTCCATCAAAGCCACCGACAATTAATCGTTTTAGATATAGTTCATTGGCAATGCGTAAATATAGGGGTATATCTAAAGCGTTATGATGCGTATTAAAGGGTCGAGCCGAAGCCCCCCCAGGGATGGATTGCAAGATTGGAGTTTCAACCTCCATGTATCCTGAATTATTAAAGAATTCACGCATCGCCTTGAACAATTTTGTGCGTTTTACAAAAGTGTCCTTGATTTGTGAATTTACAATTAAATCTACATATCGCATGCGATAACGTAATTCTGGATCTGTGAAGGCATCGAAAGTTTTCCCTTCAGCCTCTTTAACTATTGGTAGCGGGCGTAAGGATTTAGTTAACACCTTCAATGATTGCACATGAATACTTATTTCCCCCGTTTGCGTGGTGAAAACAAAACCAGTAATCCCAATAATATCCCCAATATCTAAAAGTTTTTTAAATACTGTGTTGTATAAAGTCTTATCCTCGGTAGGGCAGATATCGTCGCGTTTAACATAAGCCTGGATTCGGCCTGTAGAGTCTTGTAGTTCAATAAAGGAAGCACTCCCCATCACTCGACGGTTCATAATACGACCTGCAAAGCTAATTGTTTTATAATTTAGTTTATCTCTTTCATAATTGGCCAAGATATCTTCTGCGGTTGCATTAATTTCAAACTCTTCAGCTGGATATGGATTGATTCCTAAATCCATCAGTCCCTGAAGATTTAGTCTACGTTGTTGTTCTTGTTCTGATAATGCAATACTCATTTTTTTTCTGATAGTAATGAAATGCAAAAGTAGGAAATTAGAACTATTTTATGACGGTATACTGTAAAAATTTGAGCTATATTGAAGAATATTTTGGAATTATCAAAGCAAATTGCAAAATTTGCTGTCCTTTGGTATAAAGAATTTCTTTCAAGAAAAAGTTATCAACAGATGTTGAATTGAAATATGATCTGTTAGTTGCTTTTGTTTGAAAAATAAATTATCTTTGCACCTCGATTGTTGAATATATAGTAATCATAAGATAAAAATGAAAAAAGATTTGCATCCATCAAACTACAGATTAGTTGTTTTTAAAGATATGTCTAATGACTATTCTTTCATCACTAAATCTTGTGTTAACACAAAAGAGTCCATTACTATGGAAGATGGCGTAGAATATCCTTTAGTGAAATTAGAAATTTCTCATACTTCACACCCATTCTACACTGGTAAAATGAAATTAGTTGATACAGCAGGACGTATCGATAAATTCCGTACGCGTTACAACAAGAAATAATTTTTTCTTATATAGAATATTTATCATCCCGATTGTGTGAACAAGTCGGGATTTTTTTGCTTAATTTTATCGCATGTCGCTAACCATTGTTTTGTTTGATAACTCAAAATGGCGCATGCATTTGCTGCCCCTATGTGCAACCCGTCCCGTTGGCAATTTAAGAGTTGGGATTTTAACACTAAATGAAAAGTGGGAGAAAATCTTCAATACTAAAGTTGTTTATCGAACCGTCGATTATCTTAGTTCAAAATTTTCGGAACTACAAGCTGAACCATTTAAGGATTCTTCAGAATTTTTGGTTATAAAAGCCAATGTATTACCTTCTGAAAAATTAATCGAGGAAATCAATAGATTGAAAGAAGGGGAGGTGCTCATGGAAGGTGACGATTGGATTGGTTTTAAAACCAATAACCCAGATATTGCTACAGAGGCCCGTATTGAAAAAATGATATCTCATAAAAGTAATGCAGTAGTTTCATTTATTAATTTCCCCCAAGACATTTTCTTACAAAATAAATCTCAATTACTTTTTGATTTTAATTTGATTTGCAGAGGGAGAACTTCTGCTCCAATCCACTACACGAACAAAATCTTTGGGGAGTGGATATTTATTGAACCAGGAGCGCAAGTTTATGGTGTTAGTCTGAATAGTTTAGATGGTCCAATCTATATTGGCAAGAATGCCATTGTTGAAGAAGGAAGTTTTCTTAGAGGATATACTGCTATCGGTGAACGAGCGAAAGTAAAAATGTGTTCTAGAATCTATTCTAACGTGAGCATTGGTCCAGGAAGTATTGTTGCTGGTGAAATAAATAATACTGTGATTTGGGGAAATAGCGCGAAAGGGCACGAAGGATATTTAGGTTGTTCAGTGATTGGTGAGGGGTGTAATTTAGGGGCCGGCACAACAAATTCAAATTTAAAAAACAATTGGGGCTCAGTGAGGTTATTTGATTATGGAATTGAAGACTATCGTGATACCCAAGAACTTAAATGCGGTTTAATTATGGGGGATTTTTCAATGTGTGGAATAAACTCTTCCTTTATGACCGGAACGGTAATTGGCGTAGCAACTCAGATTGCAATATCAAAATTTATTCCCAAATTTGTGGCTGATTTTACTTGGATGACAGATACTGTCCAAAGTACATATAATTTTGAAAAGTTTAAAAAGATGATGGAGAATAGAACAAAATCCGGCGCTATAACAAGCTCTATCGGTATTCCCATATTTAAATATATATTTGAACATACTTCCTCATTGAGAGGTAAATAAATCAACACTTAAACACTATATAATCTTATGCGTAAAAACATTGTAGCAGGAAACTGGAAAATGAATTTAGACTATGAACAAGGGATAAGTTTGTTTTCAGAAATTGTAAACATGGTAAAGGATGAAGTTAGAGAAGATCAACAAGTCATTATTTGTAGCCCATTTATTCACTTGGTTGGGATCTCAAAATTAAGTGCCTCAGCTAATAATGTTGCTGTTGGTGCACAAAATATAAACGAAGCAGAATCTGGAGCCTATACAGGTGAGATTTCTGCCTCCCAGGTTAAATCAACAGGTTCACAATATGTTATCTTAGGACATTCGGAACGTCGTGCCTATTTTAAAGAGAGCGATGAATTGTTGGCTGAAAAAGTCGATGCAGCGCTAAAACATGATTTAAAACCAATCTTTTGTATTGGTGAAACGAAAGACCAACGTGAATCTGGGTTGTTTTTTGATGTGATTAAAAAGCAATTGGAGAAAGGTTTGTTTCATTTAAATGCAGATGCATTTAAAGCAATTGTTTTAGCTTATGAACCAGTTTGGGCTATTGGAACAGGGCTTACTGCAACTCCAGAGCAGGCACAAGAGGTTCATGCTTTTATTCGTCAAACCGTTGCTCAAAAATACGGTCAACAGATTGCAGATGATTGTAGTATTTTATATGGTGGAAGTGCAAACCCATCGAATGCTAAGAGCTTATTCTCTCAAGCTGATATAGATGGCGGTTTGATTGGTGGAGCATCTTTGAAATCACGAGATTTCTTACAGATTATTAACGTTTTTAACGGATAAACCATGAAGTATACGGCAGTTGCTTTTACCTCCTCAAATTTGGAGGAGTGGCAAAAGGATTTGCTAATTGCTGAATTAGGCAACCTCGGTTTTGATACTTTTGAGGATCAAGACCAAGGTTTTACTGCTTATATTCCGGATTCAAATCTTGACCTACAAGCATTGGAAACACTTTTGGCCAATGAAGTAGTTGGGTATGAACTTGACTATCGAATTCAGGAACTGGAAAATCAGAATTGGAACCAGTTATGGGAAAGTAATTTTAGTCCGATTCTAGTACACGATCAATGTTACGTACGTGCAACATTTCATCAAGATAGACCAGAATATCCTTATCAGATCATAATTGATCCAAAAATGTCCTTTGGGACTGGGCATCATCAAACAACTTCAATGATGCTTTCTTTTATTCTAGAGAATGACTTCCAGGAAAAGGAAGTATTAGATATGGGATGTGGAACTGGTATTCTTGCAATTCTAGTATCAAAAAGGGGTGCTAAAAAAATTCTAGCAGTTGATTTTGATCCGATATGTGTGGATAGTGTTGAGGAGAATAAGCTTTTAAATAATACGTTTAATATTGAAAGTAAATTGGGTTCTAAAGAAGTAATTCAAGGTTTACAATTTGATACCATTTTAGCGAACATTAATCGAAATATATTATTAGACCAAATGGACATTTATTACCAATGTCTTAGCTTACAAGGAGAGCTGTACCTTTCAGGATTTTATGAAACTCAAGATTTAGATTTGCTAAAGGAAAAGGCTGATTCCCTTGGCTTACAATTTGTTGATAAAAAAGTGTTGGACACCTGGTGTGCAGCCAAATTTATAAAAGCTAAATAATGCGTATACATTTCATTGCAATAGGTGGTAGCATCATGCATAATTTGGCTATTAATTTAGCTCAACAAGGACATCAAGTCTCAGGATCAGATGATCAAATTGTGGAACCTTCTAAATCCCATCTTCTTCAAGCGGGGTTACTACCAGTAGAACTAGGTTGGTTTCCAGATAGATTGACAGACGATATAGACGCTGTGATCTTAGGTATGCACGCAGGCGAGAATAATGTTGAGGTTGAAAAGGCCAGAAGATTGGGTTTGAAAATTTATTCATTTCCTGAATTTGTTTACGAACAAAGTATAGATAAAACACGGGTAGTTATTGCTGGAACCTATGGTAAAACAACAATCACCAGTATGGTGATGCATGTTTTAAAAAGTTTAGGACGTTCTTTCGATTATTTGGTTGGGGCCCAATTGGAAGGATTTGACAATCTTTTGCAATTGAATCCTGAGAATAAATTAATTATTATTGAAGGGGATGAATATTATGCATCCTCTATCGATAAACAATCAAAATTTTTAAAGTACAAACCTAATATTGCCTTGATTAGCGGTGTTGAATGGGATCATTTCAAAACCGTTATATCGGAAAAAAATTATTACAAACAATTCGAAGATTTCATCAGAACTATTGTACCTAAGGGAACCCTTATCTATAATAAAATGGATGAAAACACAACACATGTTGTCGATCAGACCATGGATATTAAAATCAATCGTCATGGTTATAAACTTCCGGAATATAGCATTAATAAAGGAGTTTCCTACATCCATGTTGGTCAGGAAAAGATTCCATTAAAAATTTTCGGAAAACATAATCTTTCCAACATAGTAGGTGCATTTACAGTGTGTGAATGGTTAGGTATAAAACGAGACGAATTTTATTCAACTATACAGAATTTCAAAAGTTCAATTCGTTATTTAGAATTTGTAGCTAGCCAAAATGGCAGTGTGGTTTATCAAGATTTTGCCCACACACCAAGTAAACTTAAATCAAGTATACACGCTATTAAAGAGCAATTTCCGAATCAAGCGCTTACGACAATTATCGAATTAAACGCGTACGATAGTTTAGATGTGAATTTCATAAACGAATACGCAAATTCCATGAATGAATCTGACATTGCCGCTGTTTTTGTTAATATTTCTCTTATAAAGGAAAAAAATATTGATATAGATAATTTAGTATTAAGATTGACACAGACCTTCAATCACCAATCCTTCCGTGTTATTACCAAACTATCTGAATTAGAGTCTTTTTTGGAATCTTTTAAGTCAACGGGCTATAATTTGCTATTTATGAGTTCAAACAATTACAATGGGGTAAATATGTCTGGCTTTGCAGATAAATTTTTGAGAAATTTTTAACTTTCTTTCTGCAATATTTTGTTATATAGTTTATTTTATTAAATTTGATAACTACTTAATAAATAAATATTTTACATTTTACCCATGAATGCATTAGGAAAAAAAATCAGATTACTTAGACATCAGAAAGGGTGGAGTCAGGAGGATGTAGCCAAAAGGCTCGATATATCCATTCCGGCCTTCTCCAAAATTGAAACAGGAATTACTGATGTCAATTTATCGAGGTTAAATCAAATATCAAAATTATTTGGATTAACTTTAGTGCAATTGTTGTCGACCTCAGACCCTGAGGAAGATAAGCAAATAGAAAATGAAATTAATGAATTGCAGCGACGTCTTCAATCTCGAGAGACAGAGGTTATCGATTTGCAAAAGAAAGTGATTGATCTTTATGAACAATTACACAAGAAGTAATTAAATTAAAATTTATAAAAGCCTCGGAAAATTTTCCGAGGCTTTTTTTATGACAACTGAAGTTAAAAAAATGCGCAAATTTTACTTTGCGCATTGCTATTTCTACTTTTGAATCAAAATTTGAATTTATCCTAAGTAAGATTTTAAAATTTTGCTTCTAGAGGTGTGTCTTAGACGTTGTAGTGCCTTGTCCTTAATTTGACGAACACGTTCTCTAGTTAAACTGAATTTCTCTCCAATCTCCTCTAATGACAATTGATGATTAGAACCTAAACCAAAAAATAATACGATTATTTCTCTTTCTCGCTCTGTAAGAGTCGCAAGAGAACGTCTAATTTCTTCTGATAAAGATTCATCAATAAGAGAGCTATCAGTATCGGGGTCTTTGTTTTCCAAAACATCCAGAAGGGTGTTCTCTTCACCTTGAACAAATGGGGCATCCATAGATACGTGACGACCAGAATTACTTAATGTATCAGAAACCTTATCAACTGTTGTTTCAAGGATATCTGCCAATTCTTCTGGAGACGGTTCACGTTCATACTCTTGTTCCAATCTAGAAAAGGCCTTGCTTATCTTGCTCAAGGAACCCACTTGGTTTAATGGTAAACGGACGATACGAGATTGCTCAGCAATTGCTTGGAGAATAGATTGACGAATCCACCATACCGCATAAGAGATAAATTTAAAACCTTTTGTTTCATCAAAACGCTTGGCTGCTTTAATTAAGCCTAAATTTCCTTCGTTAATCAAGTCACCTAAAGTTAAACCTTGATTCTGGTATTGTTTTGCTACTGAAACAACGAAGCGTAGATTGGTTTTAGTTAATTTCTCTAAAGCTACTTGATCACCTTCACGAATTCTTTGGGCAAGAATTACTTCTTCTTCTGCTGATATTAAGTCTACTTTGCCAATTTCGTGTAAGTATTTGTCTAATGACTGTGATTCACGGTTGGTGATGGATTGTGTAATTTTGAGCTGTCTCATCTAAAATATATAAACCTTTCTATTCTGAAATGTTTGCAAATATAACGAAAATTATCGATTTTTTTCTAATATGATTGTAATTTATTAACTCATAATGAGTACTTTAGCTACGTCCAGTTGACCTACCGCTGACAACAAAAATCATTCCAAAGTTATTAAAGTCATCTTTTAGTTGGATTATTATCATATCTTTCCAATTTCAGTTATATTTTCATTTCTTAATTCCACTAATTCTACTGAAAACAATTTAAGCTGATTATTGTTTTGAAGATATTAGTTACCATAAAATCATTTATTATGCCAATTGTCATCCATCTAGATGAGATAATGTCAAAGAAAAAGATGTCACTCAACGAGCTAAGTGAAAGGGTAGGAATAACATTGTCTAATCTGTCAATCATTAAAAATCAAAAATCAAAGGCAATCCGTTTGAGTACATTAGAGGCACTATGCAGAGTGCTAAAATGTCAGCCTGGTGAACTTATTCAGTACCAAGATCAAGAATAGTAGATTCAAAACGATAACCTCTTAAAAAATCAACCGTTGACATCCTCTTCTTTCCCTCAATTTGAATATTGTTAAGTTTAATATACCCATCAAGCGTTGCTATTTTTAATTCAGTTTTTCCATCACTAAAAAATGTTCCAGCTGGATGTTTATGCATAATTTGCTCTTTTTCGGTTTCATAAACTTTTAAAACCTTCCCATCTAAATAGGTAAATGCAGTAGGATAAGGGCTTAATCCTCTAATAAAGTTATAGATGGTTAAAGAATTGTTTTCCCAATTAATTTTACAATCTTCTTTGAATATTTTTGGAGCGTGTTTTAATGACGAATCAATTGCACTTTGAGGAGTAGGATGGACTTGGTTTTTTGAAATCGCCTGAATCGTTTTTACCAATAAAGCCGAGCCTTTCGCCATTAGTTTGTCATGCAGCACTCCGGCATCATCTGTTTCCTCGATTTTTACTTCTTCCTTTAACAGAATATGACCTGTATCAATTTCGTGTTGGAGTAAAAAAGTAGTAACCCCTGTGATGGTTTCTCCATTTATAATTACGTGATTTATTGGAGCCGCTCCTCGATAATTAGGAAGCAAAGAAGCATGTAAATTTACGGTCCCGTATTTAGGCATACTCCAAACGATTTCTGGTAACATTCTAAATGCAACAACAACTTGAATATCTGCTCGATATGATTGGAGTAAATTTAGAAAATCAGGATCCTTAAGCTTAATAGGTTGTAGCACGGGTATTTGTTTTTCTACTGCAAATTGTTTAACAGCCGATTCATGTAATTTTTGTCCTCTGCCGGCCGGCTTATCTGGACTAGTCACAACTGCTACTACTTCATTGCCCGCTTCAATTATTGCCTTTAAGGAGGCGACAGCGAATTCGGGGGTTCCCATAAATACAATACGCATATATTCTTAAATAATACTTTAGACCTTTTGTCCATCCTCATTGTTGGATGACAATTTTTATTAACTTTGCGAAGTTACAAATTTAATTTAAGCTTGAATTTTCCATATTTCTTAGCGAAGAGAATTACATTATCAGGTCAACGTACCTTTTCCAAACTAATTGTGCGGGTAACAATTGGCGCTTTAACATTGGCTATAATGGCTATTATTATGGCTGTTGCAATCCTTAATGGTTTTAAAGGGGAAATCACTGATAAACAACGTGGTTTTTTCGGAGATATTATTATTCTCAAAAATGACAGGAATGATTCCTACGTAAATTCTCCAATTTCCTTAACTGATACTGAAATAGCTAGAATTAAAGAAAATTCAAATGTAGTTGATGTGTATCCCTTTGCAACCAAGGCCGGAATAATGAATGTGAAAGGTGAGGTAGAAGGAGTTTTATTAAAAGGAATAGACAAAAATTATGACCAAAAGTTTCTTTCCAAAACTATTTTAGAGGGCGAGACAATTGATTTTGAAGACAAAAATGCTGAAAACCAATTATTGATTTCCAGCCTTACCGCTAAAAGGCTTAATCTTGAAGTTGGGGATCAATTCATAATGTATTTTATTCAAGAACCTATTAGAAAGCGAAAATTCATAGTTAAAGGAATCTTTACGACCAATTCTGAGGATTTAGATAAAATATATGTCATCGGATCATTATCCTTGATCCGAAAATTAAATAATCTCCAAGATACGCAGGCCGGAGGCTATGAAATTAGAGTAGCCGATTTCAATACACTTTGGCAAACGACAGATTCTGTAAATCAAGACTTGGAAGTGGATTTATATGCAACGAATGTTGTGGAACAAATGCCTGACATATTTAATTGGCTAAACATGTTAGATATGAACGATAATATCATTTTTGTTTTAATGGTCATCGTAGCGGTAATTAATATGATTTCAGCCTTATTAATTAGTATTTTGGAGCGTTCTTCCATGATTGGATTGTTGAAAGCCCTAGGGATGCAAAATCGCAAAATTAGAAATGTATTCCTTTATAATTCGTTATATCTTATAGGCTACGGGTTGATCTTAGGTAATATATTAGCTATTATCCTTTATCTATTTCAGACAAATACACACTTCTTTGAATTGGATCCAAGTGTTTACTATGTTTCGTTTGTCCCGATGGATATATCCTTTATAACTGTGCTTTGGCTCAACGGATTACTCGTCTTAATAGCGTTGATTACTTTGTTCATTCCATCCATGTTAATCTCTCGTATTTCTCCAATTAAGACCATCCAATTCAAATAAGGAGATTGATAAATTCAACCAATAAAAATAATTAAGTTTATTATTTTACCTATCTTAGGCTAGAAAAACATTAGAACTTTTGAGGGATAATGTATATCAAATAAGACTATATGGATAATAAAATAATAGAACATTTAATTCATGCTTTTGAGGCACCGCTTACTAATCCAGTATTAATTTTTTCATTAGTTTTATTTATTATCCTTCTTTCCCCAATTTTATTACGACCAATCAAAATTCCTGGTATAATTGGTTTAATTATCTCAGGTATGATTATCGGTCCATATGGATTGAACTGGTTAGAGAAGAATTCAGCCGTTGATTTGTTTTCAACAGTTGGTTTATTATATATCATGTTTATTGCTGGGTTAGAGCTTGATATGAATGAGTTCAGGAAGACAAAACATAAAAGTGTGTTGTTTGGATTCTTTACCTTTATAATTCCCATTAGTATTGGTTTTCCTGTTTGTTACTATGTTTTAGAATATAGCATCTTACCAAGTATTTTAATCGCAAGTATGTTTGCTACACATACTTTGGTTTCCTATCCAATCGTGAATCGCTATGGTATTTCTAAGAATGAGGCTGTTGCAATCACTATAGGTGGAACCATATTAACGGATACAGCTGTGCTAATTATCTTAGCGGTGATAAAGGGGGCCTCTCAGGGAAATATTGATAATGAATTTTGGGTCACTCTAGGCGTTTCTTTTGCAATCTTCTTATTTATCATGTTTGGTATTATTCCAAAAATTGCAAAGTGGTTTTTTGCAAAAGTTGAAAGTGAAAAAACAGGACATTATATTTTTGTATTAACAGTCGTGTTTTTTGCCGCTTTTTTGGCAGAGCTTGCTAATTTAGAACCTATCATCGGTGCATTCGTGGCTGGATTGGCTCTTAACAAACTAATTCCACATTCGTCTGCTTTGATGAATCGTATTGAATTTATTGGTAATGCCATTTTTATCCCATTTTTCTTGATATCTGTGGGAATGATTGTTGACATAAGTGTGTTTAGCAATAATACAGGCGGGTTGGTGTTTTATGTTGCAGGGGCATTAACTATGGTTGGAATTGTCGGCAAGTTTTTAGCAGCGACTGCTACCAAATGGGTTTTTAAATATTCTAATAATGAGCGAAACTTAATATTTGGTTTAAGCAATGCGCATGCAGCAGCAACTTTGGCAATTATAATGGTCGGGTATCATAACGGTATTATTGATGAAAATGTGCTAAATGGTACAATTATTTTAATTTTAATTAGCTGCATCATTGCCTCTATTGTTACTGAAAATGCCTCTAAAAAAATCGTTTTGGAAGGTCGTCAGCATGGGCAACATATCGAACATGTAGAAGAAAATGAAGAGTTAATCATGATTCCAATCGCTAATCTGAATAATATGGAGGCAATTTTGGATTTTTCCACCCTTGTCAAGTCTAACAAATCACCACATCCACTCAATATTTTGAGCGTTGTACCAAATGATGAACAAGCTGAAAAGAATTTTCAACTCGCTCGCCAAAATTTGGATAAACTAGCTAGATATGCTGCTGGTTCGGAGACTGAGGTAGATTTAGTTACAAAAGTCGACTTTAATATTCCGAATGGAATTGGTAGAGCATCTAAAGAAACTTTCGCCAATTGTTTAATACTAGGTTGGCCTCAAGCGACGAGTTTTGTCGAAAAAATTGTTGGTGAGAAAACAGAAAGTATCCTAAATCAAACTGATGCAACTTTAATGATGTGTCGTTTGGAGAAACCATTTATCACTGATAAATTGATTAATGTTTCAGTTCCACCTCTTGCTGAGTGGGAAGTTGGTTTCGCTTATTGGATGGAAAAAGTCACAAAACTTGCTCAAGAACTAACCCTGCCAATTTCATTTGTTTGTACAGATCGAAGTAAAAATGCCATCGAGTTAATGTTAACATCACTTAAATCGAGTGTACCTTATTCATTTACGCTCTACGAAGAATGGGATAATATTGCTGGATTAAAATCGTTAAATACCCCAGATTCAATTCAAGTATTTGTTTCAGCAAGAAATGGAGATGTCTCATATAGAGATTCATTGGATGGCCTAGCGAAACGTTTAGGTAAGTTTTTTACGAATCAAAATCTAATTTTGATTTTTCCATCTCGATTAGAAGATCAACATATTGATGAGTATGAAGATATTCAGGCTGCTCCCATATTTCGTAAGATTAGTCGAGAAATTGGCAACATGTTTGGTAAAGAAAAGTAATATTAAAGTTAATTCTTATGATTGATAAAATTACGATTGACTCCTCTGGAGCGCTTCAGGTTCCTAATTCAGTTAGTATTCCATTTATAATCGGAGACGGTATAGGTCCTGATATTTGGAAGGCTTCTGTTCGTGTCTTTGATCATGCCGTTGAAAAAATATACAACGGGGAAAGGAAAATAACTTGGAAAGAGGTATTAGCGGGACAGAAAGCTTTTGATCAAACTGGAGAATGGTTGCCAAATGAAACTTTAGATATATTTAAGGAATATTTGGTTGGTATAAAAGGTCCTTTAACGACTCCAATTGGTGGAGGAATACGTTCATTAAATGTAGCCCTTCGTAAAGAACTAGATCTATATGTTTGTCAAAGGCCTACTAAATGGTATCCAGGAGTTCCTTCTCCAGTAAAAAGTCCTGAAAATGTAGACATGGTTATTTTTCGGGAAAACACAGAAGACATCTATGCTGGTGTTGAGTTTTCTGCTGGATCAGAAGATGCTCAGAAAATTCAGAGTTTTTTGAAAAATGATTTAAATATTGACTATAATTTCAGCAACACAACAGGGGTGGGATTGAAGTTTGTTTCCGAAGAGGGATCTAAAAGATTAATTCGATCCGCTATAGAATTTGCGTTAAAGAATGGCCGTAAGTCAGTTACTTTAGTTCATAAAGGCAATATCATGAAATACACAGAAGGAGCTTTTAAAAATTGGGGATATGAAGTTGCCGAGACAGAATTTGCTAATCAAACTTATACGTGGAATCAATGGGAAATTAGTAAAGAAAAACATGGAATAGACGTTGCAAATGCGGAACAAAATGAAGCGGTAAGTAATGGAAAAATAATTATTAAAGATATTATTGCTGATAATTTTCTCCAACAGATCCTATTAGCTCCTCTAGATTATGATGTTGTTGCGACACTGAATCTAAATGGTGATTATATATCTGATGCGCTTGCAGCTATGGTGGGAGGAATTGGGATTGCCCCAGGTGCTAATATTAATTACAAAACAGGCCATGCTATTTTTGAGGCGACTCATGGTACGGCACCAAGATTTGCAGACACCGATAGTATGAACCCTTCTTCCATTATTCTCTCAGGAGTGATGATGTTGGAGTATATGGGTTGGCAAGAGGCTGCGGATGCAATCGTTAAAGCCGTGTCCAAAACAATTTTAGATAAAACAGTCACAATAGATTTTTATAATTTGATGGAAGATGCAACGTTACTTAAAACCAGTGAATTTGCCGATAAAATAATTGAAAAATTATAGCTGTTACTGTTTACCAGATCTATTTTTATTGATATGAGCAATATAGATATTCCGGATTTTATTCTTAAATCTCAAATTTTAACACCTCAGGAGCTAACTTTGTTTGCTTCAATCGAAGCGTATCCAACTCAAGGGGAAATTGATGCCTTTCAATATGAACATGAAATTCAAGAAATTCTCAATGCCTTCATTGGAGATCATTGTACACGACAATTGCATCAACTAATTAAGGCAAAAGAATTTATCCAATCCGGTGAGCTTAAAAAGGCCTGGATGATAGCATTGATTTAGTGTTCTTTCAGTCGAACAAATAGGAAAATCCAAGGGTAGAAAAAAATCGATTTTCACCTGCAAATATTGCATGTCCTAAGGCTAGGTCTACTTGGAGTGAAGGAATAAGAATAATTAAAACACCTGTATCAATATTATGTTCCTGTTTGAATTCCTTAAAAGTTGAAAAATATTCGATAAATGCTGATAGTTTTTCGTTTGGAGAATAGGCTAGCCCTGAAGAAAGGTTCAAACTCCTAAAATTTTCGGACGATCCAACATTATATCCTAGTGAGAATTTTTCGGAAAGTTCGTTTTCAAAAGCGATCTTAAATTCTGTGGTAATGCTATTATCTTTAAAATAATTGCTTGCTAGTTGTTCAAATGAAGTATAAGCTACAAATGTGATGGCCGGAATTATTTTATTTTGTTCTATTAATTTTTGTTTTATTCCTAATGTTAATGGTTTTAGTCCATTTATTGAATTTTCTTTCCCAATGTCGGCAAGCAAACGGATTTCTGTTGAATTTGTAACTCCAAAACGTAACATGAAATTATTTAGGAAAGTATTTTTTGCCACTGTTATGCCGTTTTCAATTTGAAATTTACTTTTGGTAAGGGTGTAAACACCATCACTTTGGTCAGGACGATCTGTATTAATGCCTTCCGATTGTGCAAAGCAACTTAATGAGACGAAACAGTAATAAATGGCAAATAATAATATCTTAGTCAACGTATTTATTTGGTTAAATTGTAGATAATCAATTTTTTGGCTGCAATTAATTTTCAAATAATAGCCAAGATCCTAAAGCAACGAACAAAATCGATCCAATCAATAATAAAAATGTTTCCTTTTACTTGGGTATATGTCAATTCATTCCAGTTTTAACATATTTTTAAAAATCGGAAATAATAGGTCGGCCAGACTTTTAATGTGGTGATCATGATCACACATGTCGACCCTTTCACTGATTTCGCTTAAAAGTGAATTTCAATCATCTCGTCAAATCAACGTTATTGGTTGTTTATATCAGTGTATTTTTAAAAATTGTTATTTTTCACAAATTTCCTTCAGCTTTTCAAGTGCTTTTGGATAGGTCTGATTCATATAATCTAAAAAATCTTCTGTGGTGTCTACTTCAACAGTAACGGTTGTAGCCCCATTATCTTCCTCAAAGGAGTAATTCTCAAACCCGTTAGCCCATTTTTCTACTTCTGGTCCTTCTGTAATTTCTTCATTAGCTTTTAAGAGACCATAATGTTGAATTGAAACAAAGCGATTAGGAATGTTTTCAACTATTTTGGCGACCATACCTCCCTTTTCTCCCTTTTCATCTACCCCTATAAATAGAATTTTACTTCCTTTTTCCCAATTTCCTTCATAGGTTGAGGTTGGGTTGAATAGGGAAGTCCACTGCTCATAAGTCGATTTATCGTTTATACCAAGCATAAAATCATATATCTTGGTCACAGGTGCATTGATCTTTACATCGAATTGTAATTTTTCCATAATTGATATTTGTTTAAATTTGTCTTTGGGATTTTTATTTGCCGCAATTTTTAGCAATCGTTTAAAAATTTATTCATTAGGTATAACGAAATTAAGATAACAAATGTTTCGCAAAGTCAAATCAACAAGTATATTATTTTAGACTGCGAGAGTATCCATTTGACTACGAAACGGTATTATTTTAATGATGGGAACATCAGAATTTGCCTTTACATTCAGAAAAAAAATATTTTCAAACTCACATCATCTAAAGATTTGATAAAAGTTGCTTCCCAGCTCATAGAAAAACCGATAGATTTTATATTTTAGTTTCGCTAATATAATTGTTAGCGGATATTTAAATAAAAATAGACGATAAATAGACTCTAACTTATGCTAAAACTGAATTACTATTATTTAGGATATATTTTATTGAGTTCAATAGTATCTTGGTTTTTGGCTGTTTCAATAGACCTTAATAAATTAGAACTAGGGGCATTATTTAATATGTTCTTACCTCCAACCGTGGGTTGTTTGACGCTTATTGTTTTTATAATTATTTGTTGGTTATTTAAAAAACGGTCAATCCGTCTTACATTTTTAATTATTTTATGTATGGTAAATATATATTTAGGTGTTATCCTTCATTTTGACCTTACGCTATTCCCTTTAAATTAAAATCATCGCTGTCAGCTAACATCGGTTTAGCGAAATGGCAGGCCAAGTGAAAAATTCAAAATCAGTAGTTTATTGTTGAATAAACTATTATATTTCTTTCTTTTAGCAAATAGCTTATACTTACATTGATTTAAAAATTCAGCATTTGTGATTCGATTGCCCCACCATCGACATGCCCCGGAATGTCATACATGATACTTTTCAAAATTGAAATTGCTACTTTGATAGTATAGGTCGTTAAGATCAAATTTTCTTTTTTATAGCATGTAAGTCTAGGTAATAACTAATTTCCCAAAAGGTACGATTTTGGAATCCTATACTCTAATGCTTAATGTATTAGTTCGTTTACCGGCCCCAGTTCTAGGTGGGACCTGAGTTTTACTAACGAAAAAACCGCCTCTATCAACAATAGAAGCGGTTTTATTCGTACCTAGGGCGGGAATCGAACCCGCACTCCCTTAACGGGAACAGGATTTTAAGTCCTGCGTGTCTACCAGTTCCACCACCTAGGCAACTGAGCGAAAGACGAGATTCGAACTCGCGACCCCAACCTTGGCAAGGTTGTGCTCTACCAACTGAGCTACTTTCGCTTGACGTGTTGCAAATATAGAGAGTTTTAATAAACTTGAAAAATAATTCTTAAACAAATCATGCAATGTGCTTGAAATCATCGTAATAATTTTATCACCAAGGGGTGAATATCGTCTTATTAGTCGTATTTACTGTGAATTTTGCCTATTTTCGTGAAATAAAATAGTTTTTATGCAGATCAAAATTTTTACTCTTATTTTATTATGTTGTTTCTGGAGTTCGGCCAAATCCGAATCTTATCCTGAGGTCATTTTTGATAATAGTTTAGTTAATGGTTCGTATGCTAGAAGTTTTATTGATTATTCGGGAGATAGTTGGGTTGAAAATGTTCATCGAAATTTATTGGTATCTGATACTTTGTTTTTCACTCCAGGTAATGCCTTGTCGCTTCGTTATATATCTAGTGAAAATGGTGATTGGGATGCAATAATTAAATACAGCAGACAGAAATTTCATTATCGTGTTTCTGAGGAAGATGTCTTTAATTTGAAACTTTTCGTCTCAAGTTCAAATACAAGCAAGGATGAACTTCCATCTGTTTCAATTCAACAAGGTTTAAATCAATCGTTAAGTTTGCCTTTGGGAGATTATATTGATGACTTTATAATAAACTCATGGTTAAATATTAAGATTCCTGTTCGAGATTTTGCTGGACTAAATATTAATAATATTATATCGGGGATAATTTTAAGACAAAATCAATCTGGAGACTCAACACACCATGTTTTTTTAGATCAGATTGAGTTCTTGCCACATAAATATGCAAATGCCCCCTTAACTTCTGCGGCTGTGCTTTCAAATGCTTCATCTTTTGGAAATCATATTGATTTACAATGGCAAGTACCATTAACACCAAGTATTCGTTATGTGAAAGTATATAGATCGGAAGACAATAAGAACTTTAAAGCGATTGCAATACGACCAACTTATATGCTTCGTTGTTTAGATTATGTTCCGGATTTAGATAAAAAATATTATTACAAGATTGCTTGGGTAGACTATGAATATCGTGAGTCGCCTTTTTCTGAAGTCAAGGAAGTGGAATCTAGGGCTTTTCAAGAAGATAAACTCATCGATTTTATTCAAAATGCTAACATTAATTATTTTATAGAGAACTATGATGTAAATTCAGGAATGTATATGCCTTTCAGAATGAAAGATAAGGCACCCGTCAGTGTTAAAGAAACTGGAGACGCCCTCTTAGCCTTACTCATAGGTGTTGATAGGGGGATTTTCAGTAAAACTTTATTTATTAACCGAGTAAAACGAATTGTTTCTTTTCTTGATAAGGCACAAAATAATAAAGGATTTTTCCCCCCATATTTTGATGGTAGAAAAGGCGTACCTGAGTACCTGGGGTTACAACCTAAATACGATGTGCTTGCAACCACCTCAATTATTGAAGCCCTGCTAATTGTTCGACAGTACCTGAATGGTGATACGCCGGAAGAATTAAAATTGAGAGGTGATATTACACGAATATGGGAACGTATTGAATGGAACGGAGCTACTTTAATGACCGATTCTTTGACCCTTCGATCTTCGATTGGTATGGTGGATGAGTTTTCATATGTAGAACCATTGGCAGGCATAAATAATGGTCTAAATGCCTATATGCTAGCAATTGCTTCAACGAGATCTAGTATTCCAGCAGCTGCTTTTTCAAATGCATTAACACATAAATATAGTTTAATTAAGACAAATACTTCTACCTCAGAATCATCGAACTTGAAGGATTCTTTACTTATGGATTCTTTATTAATAGATTCAATTGATAACCCGTTAAAGGTTATTGCTCAATCTGATTCGCTGATTAGATTGACAACCATTGCTGATACAGTTATGTATGGAATTAAAGTTCCTTTTGGAAATTTCACGATGAATCTGCTGGATATGTATAAACCCTTTAATACCATTGATCCTAAAATTGCGAAAATTGGGGATTACAATTTAGAGAAGATTGTTTGGGATTATACCCAAGTGGTTAAACGAAGGGACAACGAAATTGGCGTTGGAAACACCAACTCTGATATTTGGGGATTTTACCAACATTACGACACGGTCGGTAATTATCGTATTAATCCTGCAATAGCAATTTCAAGCGTATTTCTGGACAAGGTGAACGCAAAAAAATCATTATTATCAATGTATACTCAATTTGGTAAATTTATGCTTACAGAATATGGGTTTAGATCTTGGATGGACTTAAAAATTGATGATGTTTCGGATGAATACTTAGCAAAAAATCAATCAAGTATAGTAGTTATGTTAGAAAATGCGAGGTCTGGTTTAATTTGGAAGCTCTACCAAGAAATTCCAGAGATTAAAAATGCACAACAAAGAATATTTAGAAAGTAATTTTCTAACGGGAATATCTTATATTTACAGCATAAAAACATTCAGAAAATATGAAGCAAATCAACTTTTTGACCTTTATTTTATTGGGAGTAATAACACTGATTTCATGTAAACAACAATCAATGGTTGTTAATCCGGGAGCTGTAGTGTCCAAGGATGGAACTAACGATGGTTTAAAAAATGTGAAAAGAGAATTTCAGGATGCAAAACAAACTAATGAGGGGATTTTAGTGTCGCTGTCATCCGATTTACTTTTTAGTACAAATTCTTCGTATTTGACAGAGTCTGCCAAAACAGAGCTCAGCAAACTGTCTAAGGTTTTGTTAGGTGATAAATCCAAAGCAAATATCCGTGTAGATGGACACACGGACGCAACGGGTACTGCTGAATACAATCTATGGCTGTCTGAAAAAAGGGCGAAATCGGTTGAGAAATTTTTGGTGGATTCAGGAGTTTCAGAAAGCAGGATTTCTACAAAAGGCTTAGGTCAAAGTAAACCCATCTCTGATAATAAAACAGCAGATGGTCGTCAGAAAAATAGAAGAGTGGAAGTCGTTATTTTAGATTAAGGCTAAAAATATACATTTTATCGCAGGTAGGTTTATTCTTATCTGCGATTTTTTTTTGCCTTTATTTTTAATACTACAGGCGGGTATGTGGTCACAAATTAAGATAAAAATTATGTATTTTTGTTAGTTCATCAGCATAGGAAAAATGTATATAATATTTGATACGGAAACGACGGGATTGCCGAAAAGATGGGATGCACCTATTACAGATACAGATAACTGGCCCAGATGCGTGCAGATAGCTTGGCAACTTCATGATGAAATGGGGAGGTTAATTGAACATCAGGATTATTTAATTAAACCTGATGGATTTAACATTCCATATGATTCGGAAAAAATACATGGCATATCCACTGAATTAGCTATGAATCAGGGGATCGAGTTGATTCAAGTATTAGATAAGTTTAATCAGTCGTTGGCTAAAGCAAAATTTGTTGTTGGACAAAATATTGGATTTGATCTCAATATTATGGGATCAGAATTCTATCGTTATCAAATAGATAGTCCGCTTTCTAAAATGCCAAAGTTGGATACTTGTACAGAAGTTACGGCGGGATTATTAAGATTACCAGGTGGGCGTGGAGGACGATTCAAATTGCCGAATCTTACTGAATTACATAATTATTTATTTGGGGTTCCTTTTTCGGAGGCGCATAATGCGACTGCTGATGTGGAGGCAACAACACGTTGTTTTTTTGAATTAATAAGGAAGGAAGTATTTAGACCAGAAGATCTACAAGTTGATACTGGATATTTTATTGAATTCAAACAAAACAACCCTAATGTAATACAACCGGTTGGATTAGAGCATGTCAATCTTAAGGCTGCGTCTGATTTGTTGCGTTCAAATGTTAAAACTTCGGATGCAGATAAATATGTTGTAGATGCGCAAACCTTAGCGGATTTTCAAAAATCCGCATTTGCCCATTTGCATAACCACACTCAATTTTCTGTGCTTCAATCAACTATTTCTATTGATGCTTTAGTCAAAGTAACAGCACAATATAATATGCCTGCAGTTGCAATGACCGATCATGGTAATATGATGGGTGCATTTCATTTTGTAAGCAAAGTGTTGCAACATAATAAAGAAATTGAAGCGAAAAAAGCTGAAGCTATGGCTGTGGGAGAGTCATTTGATGGTCAAACGATAAAACCAATTGTAGGTTGCGAATTTTATGTTTGTGAGGATCGTAAAGATAAATCTAGGAAAGACAATGGCTATCAGATCGTATTTTTAGCAAAAGATAAAGAAGGATATCATAATTTAGCGAAAATGGCCTCTGTAGCCTATACTGAAGGCTTTTATTATGTCCCTAGGATAGATAAGTCTGTCGTTGAAAAATACAAGAAGGGTTTAATTGTTCTTTCTGGCAATTTAAATGGAGAGGTTCCCAGTAAAGTTCTTAATATTGGGGAAACTCAAGCCGAAGATGCATTGATTTGGTGGAAAGATCAATTTGCCGATGATTTCTACATTGAAGTGATGAGACATGGTCAAGAAGAGGAAGATCGGGTCAACCAAACCATCGTTCAATTGGCCAAAAAACATAATGTGAAACTTATTGCTAGCAATAACACGTATTATGTTAATAAAGCAGATGCTCATGCCCATGATATTTTGTTGTGTGTGAAAGATGGAGAGAAATTGACTACCCCTAAAGGAAGGGGACGTGGTTTCAGATTCGGTTTGCCAAATCAAGAATACTATTTTAAATCAACTGATGAAATGAAGAAGGCATTTTCTGACCTTCCACATGCAATCATTAACATTCAAGAGATATTAGATAAAATTGAAACTTATTCCCTCAACAGAGATGTTCTTCTTCCTAAGTTTGAAATTCCTGAAGAGTTTCTTGACTCCAGTGATCTAAATGACGGAGGAAAAAGAGGCGAGAATGCTTATTTAAAGCATTTGACTTACGTTGGTGCAAAAAAGAGGTATGGAGATTTATCGGAGTCGATAATCGAACGTCTGGACTTTGAACTTGCTACAATAGAAAAAACGGGATACCCGGGTTATTTCTTAATCGTGCAAGATTTTATTTCTGCGGCTCGGAATATGGGAGTATCTGTTGGACCCGGGAGGGGATCAGCCGCAGGTTCGGCAGTGGCTTATTGTTTAGGAATTACAAATATAGACCCAATTTTATATGACTTACTTTTTGAACGTTTTTTGAATCCTGACAGAGTTTCAATGCCCGATATTGATATTGATTTTGATGATGAAGGGAGGGGACGAGTTATGCAATATGTAATTGATAAATATGGTGCATCTCAGGTTGCCCAAATCATCACCTATGGGACCATGGCCGCCAAATCTTCTATAAAAGATACAGCTCGCGTGCTTGATTTACCACTAGCTGATGCAAATGAGATCGCAAAATTAATTCCAAACTTGAAACTTAATAAAATTTTCAATTTAGAAGATAAAGCACTAAAAGAGGTCCTTAGGTCGGATGAGTTAGAAGGTGTAAATAAATTAAAGGCGCTTGCAGACGGAGCAGGAATTGAGGCTGAAACCATAAAACAAGCAAGGGTACTAGAGGGTTCGATGAGAAATACAGGTATACATGCTTGTGGAGTTATCATCACTCCTGACGATATCACCAATTTTGTTCCGGTTTCTTTGGCTAAAGATTCTGATTTGTATGTTACTCAGTTTGACAACTCAGTGGTTGAGAGTGCTGGCCTTTTAAAAATGGACTTTTTAGGCTTAAAAACGCTGACTCTTATAAAGGATACAGTTACCAATGTTAAATTAAGTCACAACATTGAATTAGATCCTGATAATTTTCCGATTGATGATGTGAAAACCTATGAGCTTTTCCAGCGTGGAGAAACAGTGGGAATTTTTCAATATGAATCGCCAGGAATGCAAAAATACATGAAGGAGTTGAAACCTACTGTATTTGCCGATTTAATTGCTATGAATGCGCTGTATCGACCCGGCCCAATGGAATACATTCCTTTATTCGTAAAAAGAAAACATGGTATAGAACCTATAAGTTATGATTTAGATGCATGTGAAGAGTATTTAAGTGAAACTTACGGGATTACTGTCTATCAGGAACAAGTAATGCTTTTATCCCAGAAATTAGCTGGGTTTTCAAAAGGTGATGCAGACGTACTTCGAAAAGCGATGGGTAAGAAGCAGAAAGCTGTTTTGGATAAAATGAAACCAAAGTTTATTTCACAAGCGGAAGCTCTTGGGCATAAAGCAAAGACTTTAGAGAAAATATGGACCGATTGGGAAGCTTTTGCTAGTTATGCATTTAATAAATCCCACTCAACTTGTTATGCTTGGATAGCGTATCAGACTGCCTACTTAAAAGCACATTTTCCAGCTGAATATATGGCCGCGGTTTTATCCAATAATATGAATGATATTAAACAGGTAACTTTTTTTATGGAAGAGTGCCGCAGGATGGGTTTAAGCGTTCTAGGACCAGATGTAAATGAGTCACACTATAAGTTTACGGTGAATGAAATTGGCGCAATCCGCTTCGGAATGGGTGCTGTTAAGGGGGTTGGCGCAGGGGCGGTTGATACAATTGTTAAAAATAGACAAGGAGGGATGTATAAATCTATATTTGATTTAGTCAAACGATTAGATTTAAGGATGATTAATAAAAAAGCCCTAGAGAGCTTAGCACATGCAGGTGGTTTTGATTCTTTTACAGATACCCATAGGGCCCAATATTTTATTGCTGATGGTGAATCCACATCTGGGATCGAAAAGGCCATTAAATTTGCACATAAATTCAAAGAAAATGAAAATTCCGCCCAGGCCAGTTTATTCGGAATAGGAGGTGGTACAGAACTTCCAGAACCTGTTTTGGCGCCATGCGCAGCCTGGGGACTAATTGAAAAATTGAAGTACGAGAAGGATGTGATTGGAATTTATCTAACTAGTCATCCTTTAGATAATTATAAATTTGAATTAAGACATTTTTGTCCCAATAATGTCCCTGATTTACTCATGATAAATAAAGTTAAATCAGCAGAAGTGGATCAAGAAACACTTTTAGAGTTTAACAGAATTAAGAATAAAGAAGTGGTCGTTGGCGGAATTATTGCGGCTGCAAATCATCGCGTTGCTAAATCAGGTAAACCTTTTGGTTCATTTGTCATAGAGGATTATGCAGATTCTTATGAAGTTATGGTATTTGGAGAAGATTATGTAAAATTCAAAGGATACCTTCAAGAAGGATATTTTGTTCAAATTCGAGGGTTGGTTCAAGAGCGCTTTAAACAAATTGGGAATTGGGGATTTGAATTGAAAAATATTCAACTTCTTTCCGAATTAAGAGAAAAAATGGTAAAAACATTTACCATTCAATTTCCACTTCATATTTTAACAAATGAATTTATGAGTTCCTTAATTGAAATTATTGATCATTCAAAAATTGAAGGTCAGGAGGCTAATTGTCAATTGAAATTCAAAATTATCGATTTACAAGATGAACTTTCCATTGAAATGCCTGTCAAAAAAAGGAAAATTAGCGTAACTAACGAGCTTTTAGATAAATTGGAGTCTATGCAAGAAGTGAATTATAGATTAAATTGATAAGGCATAGAAAATTATTAGTTTGATTTAAATAGCTTTCGAGGAGTAATGATTATATTTGTAAGTATATAGTTGAAAATCATTAAACATTATTAATATGGCAATAGAAATTACAGATAGCAACTTTGATGAGGTTGTTTTAAAATCAGATAAACCAGTACTTATTGATTTTTGGGCTGAATGGTGTGGTCCATGTCGTATGGTAGGTCCTTTGGTAGATGAAATTGCTACAGAATATGAAGGAAAAGCCTTAGTCGGAAAAGTAAATGTTGACAACAATCCTGATATCTCTGTACGTTTTGGTATTCGTAATATCCCAGCTCTGTTGTTCTTCAAAAATGGAGAAATAGTAGACAAACAAATTGGTGCTGTTCCGAAATCTGTTTTAACTGAAAAATTAGAAAAACAATTTTAATACCTAATCTAGGTATTAGGAAAATATTAGCCGCCCAGTGATCCTGGACGGCTTTCCTTATTTTTAGCATTAGCTATGGCAAAAGACTTATATGCCATATTTTATTCCTAAACTGGTCCAATTTGATGGCATGGGAACAGCGCCTATTTCAATATACTGAGTATTCGTTAGGTTCTGTATATTAGCATATATGTTGAATTTTTTAAATTGATATCCTACATGGAAATCGCTTATGAAATAAGTGTTCTTAGAAGACCGTTGTAAAATTCTATTGGACGAACTAATAATAAAAGAATTAAATTGATAACTGATATTACCAATCATTTGGTGTTTTAAATTTTGAATTCCATATTTCATATAAACATCCTTATACTCATTTAATATTGAAGGATATAAATAGGTATAACTTAAATTAAAGTTTAGGTATTTGGTGTCTGATAATTGTAATGGATAAACCATTTGAGAATAGATTCCATGGGTTGTATTATTTCCTAGGTTGGTGGCTTGATAAGGATCTTCAACACGATAACGTATCCAATCAATAAAGTTCTGTACATCTTTATAAAAATACCCTGTTTTAAAATCAATTGAACTTGATTTATAATGGATGGAAAAATCACTTTGCCAAGCATTTTCGCTTATTAGATTTGAATTGCCGATATTTCCCGGTCTTTGGTCTAAATATAAATCTGTAAAGGAAGGTATTCTTTGTCCAAATCCGGAACTTGCCGAAATTTTCAGATAATCGTTCACCAAATAAGACAAATCAATTCCTGGAAATACCTGTAAGTCATAGTCTGTATTGTAGTTTAAATATCCGCCTATATTAACGATCATACGATTAAAATAGGTTGTTTTAAACTCCGTATACATACCATAATTTTCACGCGTATGTTTTCCAATATTCGAACTGCTGATATCCTCGAACCTACTTTCTAAACCAATTCCAAAATCTCCAAATTGAGTTTGATACCTCACATTTAAGTCTGCAGATAGACTCTTGGTATAATGCTGGCTTCTTCCTTTACTTAAATCGTCACGGTAATAACGATAATCATCTTCGTTATAACGATGACTAATTCTCGGGCTAATGTACCATTTCTCTCCTAATTGATGATGTGATGTTATATTTGAGATTAAGGTTTCCACTATTTCTTCAGATTCTTTGTCACCAGGAGAAGCATAAAAACCATTAGCTCCAAATCGATTACGAATATATCCAGTCATCATCTGAATTTTATTTTTTGGATTCAATACAAATTCATTCTGATAATAAATTTTATCATTCTTACTTGCAGTATTATACCTTTGACCATTGCTCTTTTCTTTACTGAGGTATAGTTGATGTTGATGATTATTTTTATTTAGAGTACCTCCAACCTGAATCCCTTTACCATGATAAATTCCGCTTTCTTTTTGATCTTCGACTGATTGGAACGAACTACCACCGTATAGGTGACCATATATTGAACTTTTTTCTGATTTACGTGTAACAATATTAACTGCTCCTGTTAGTCCATTTGTGCCATAAATTCTTGAAGCGGGGCCTCTCAAAATTTCAATCCTTTCAATAGCATCAATAGGAATAGGTATATTGAGCATGTGGTGTCCAGTTTGAGAGTCTGATAACTTAACACCATTAAGTAAGACTAACGTTTGGTCAAAACTACCTCCATCAATCCCAATATCTGCTTGCGTACCAAATGGTCCTCTTTGACGTATATCAACTCCAGAAGCATAACTCAATATTTCATTAATACTGTTAACAGGTAATCGCTCAATATCTTTACGTGTTATAATTTGAACGTTCCTAGTCTGTTGATTAAAAGGGATATACAATCTATTTTCTTGGATTAACACTTCCTTGATCTTGCTCGTGTCACTTGTGAGATTTTGGGCAGTTAATACCACCGGAATAAGCATAATGAAGACAAATAATAAGCGAATATACATGGCCTGAAAAATTTACCAAAGGTAGAAATATATTTAATTATGAGAGCTTACCTGATTTGAATAAATTACTTTGACCCTCAATCTGTATTGGTTTTGAACGGTTTAAGAAAATATCCAATTTATAATCACTTTTAACAAGTATTTAATGAACACTTGTTCATCAAATTTTGTTACTTTGTTGTATCATAATAGTATTAGATGAAAATATTATACGCGGTACAAGGGACTGGCAATGGGCATTTATGTCGGGCAATTGATATTATACCTTGCTTACAGGAATATGGGCAAGTGGATGTATTAGTGAGTGGTATTCAAGCAGATATTATATTACCATTTGAAGTTAAATATAGGTATCATGGTTTAAGTTTTATTTTCGGGAAATCCGGGGGTGTAGATTTATGGCGAACCTTTATGAGTTCTACCGTCAGAAAATTCGTCAAAGAGGTTAATTCTGTTCCCGTTGAAGAATATGATTTGATTGTTAATGACTTTGAACCAATTTCTGCTTGGGGTTGTTATTTTAAGGAGAAACAATGTATTGGATTGAGTCATCAAATAGGAGCATTTGACAATGCTAGTCCTAAACCTGAGGAAACAGATATGTTGGGAAAATTTATAATGAAAAATTATGCTCCTTCAACACAATCTTATGGTTTTCATTTTAAATCTTATGCTCCTCATATCTTTACTCCTGTGATTAGGCAAACTGTTAGGCAATTAACCCCAAAAGATAAGGGTCATTATACGGTTTATCTCCCCTCATATGATGATGCACATTTATTGAAACAGTTGTCTAAATTTACTGATATTAAATGGGAAGTATATTCCAAACATAACAAAAAGCCTTTTAAACTGAGGAATGTTTCAATTAACCCAATTGATAGTGAAGCTTTTGTTCAAAGTATGGCCAATGCTTCGGGTGTTTTGTGCGGAGCAGGATTTGAAACACCTGCAGAGGCTTTATATTTAGGGAAAAAGCTATTGGTAATTCCTATGAAAAACCAATATGAACAACATTTGAATGCTGCATCTTTAGAAGAAATGGGTGTGCCCGTGATACAGGGCCTGAAAAGAAAATATGAATATGATATAGAATCTTGGTTAAATGCCAAGTCAAATGTTGTTGTTGATTATCCAGATTGTACAGAAAAAATAATTGAAAAAATAATTAAAAACCACCGTTAAACAATGAAATACTTTATCTGCTTTATCTCTTTCTCGTTCTTGATTTGTTATGCAAATGCTCAAAGTCCAAAGACAGCAAATGATTCTCTTTCTTATGCACTTGGACAAGATCTAGCCAGTTACATCACGAGAATGGATTTGCCTATTAATAAAGATTTGATTATCCGGGCCGTTTCAGATGTATTAAAAGAAAAACCTGTTCTTTTCCAAGATGAAAAAAAAGATGAAATCTTAAGACTTGGAATGCAAAGAATCCAAAAAGAAAAACAAGATGCTTTAAAAAAGAAAGGAATCGATTTCCTAAATGAAAATAAAAAAAATCAAAGTGTCAAGATTGGTCCTGAGGGATTACAGTACATTGTTCTTAAAGAAGGTTCTGGAGGTAGTCCCAGCCTTAATGACAGTGTGGTTGTTCACTATATAGGTACACTGGCCGATGGAAAAGAATTCGACAATTCCTATAGTCGTTCACAGCCTTTAACATTAACTCTTCATTCTGTAATTGAAGCTTGGAAGATTGGATTACCTTTGATGAAGAAAGGTGCAAAATATAAGTTTTTTGTTCCCTATAATTTAGGATATGGCGAAAGTGGGAGTGGAATGATTCCTCCATTTAGCACGCTGATTTTTGAAGTTGAACTCCTGGATATAAAATACGCTGAAAGCGATGCAATATAACCAAATAGGTCACTCGGATTTAAATGTTTCGTGTGTTGGTTTAGGAACTATGTCTCTTCCTTTAGAGGACGGGATAAAAATTAGTCAAAATATTATTGACCATGTTCACAGCCACGGCATTAATTATCTTGATACAGCGGATTTGTATGGGAAAGGCAAAAATGAAGAATTACTGGGCAAACTAATTAAAGGTAACAGGAAGAATTGGGTCTTAGCATCTAAAGTTGGTAATCTCTGGAATCAAGATGATTCTACTTGGACTTGGGGTCCTTCCAAGGCGTATATAATTAAAGCTGTGGAGGACTCATTAGATCGCTTGAAGACGGATTACTTAGATTTATACCAACTGCACGGTGGTACAATTCATGACCCAATAGAAGAAATTATAGAAGCTTTCGAAATTTTAGTAGAACAAGGAAAAATACGATATTATGGTCTTTCCTCAATTCGAGCAAATGTTTTCTTAAAATACATCAAGCAATCAAACATTGTATCCAATATGATGCAATATAGTATATTGGATCGTAGGGCAGAGGATTATTTTAATCAAATAGAAAAGGCAAATGTGAGTGTTTTGGCTAGAGGTTCATTAGCTCAAGGATTGTTGTTAGGTAAAACTCCTCGAAGTTATCTTAATTATTCCGTTCCGCAGGTCATGGCAATTCAAGAAAAGATAGAAGAAATTTCAAAAGAAATGCAGATCTCAAAACTGGCTATTGCTCTTAAATTCCCATTGCTTAATAACCCGGTGTGTTGTAGCGTTTTAGGAGTTCGAACTGAAGTTCAAGTTTATGATCTAGGTCGGGCTCTAATTGATATGAAAAAGCTGACAGATTCAAATTATTCACAGATTTTAAATGTGCTTCCAAAAAATCATTATACAGATCATCTTCTATAACGATTAATCAACTCGATTCTTATAAGGCTATAAATAGAGAAGCAGTACCGAAGATATATATACTTATGAAAAATATTTCTTTAAAATACGTTGTAGATCATCGGGTGTATCTATAGAGTCATTGACATGATGTGAAAGTGCGGTTTTGATCTTGTAACCATTCTCAAGCCATCTCAACTGCTCCAGAGATTCGGCTATTTCTAATTTTGATAAAGGTAATTGGGTCAGTTCTTTAAGGATATTTACCTGATATCCATAAATACCAATATGGTTATAATAGTCTATGTTCTCTAGCCAATTTTTTGTTTCTTTCCCTCTTAAATAAGGAATTGGATGCCTTGAGAAATATATAGCCTCTTGATGATTATTTAAAACTACTTTTGGTTTATTGTAGTTTTCTAAATCTTCGAGCGTAGTAATTTTTCTAATTAAAGTGGCAATTTGTGTCTCTTTGTCTGAGAAACATGAAACTAATAAGTCAATCTGTTGTGGATCAATAAATGGTTCATCTCCTTGAATATTAATTGCAATATCAAATCCTGTAACCTCAGATATGACTTCTGCACATCTATCGGTTCCTGATTGATGTGTTTTACTCGTTAAAATTACATTCCCAGCAAAGCCTTTTACGTGATCATAAATTCGCTGGTCGTCGGTCGCAACAATAACCTCATGTAAGGATCCAGCATGTTTACTTTGGTTGTAAACACGTTGAATCATTGATTTTCCAGCAATTTCTATTAATGGTTTTCCCGGAAATCGAGTTGAATCATAACGAGCGGGTATAATACCTATGACCTTCATATTGTTTTATTTATGGCTTTCATTAGTTATGTTAAAATAATCCAAATAATTCAGCTTCAATTTTTTGAATAATCGTTCCTAAATCTTCTTGATTATTTGCAAAGTCCAAATTGTCTTTATCTAAGACTAATAATTTTCCTTCTTTATAGTTACCAATCCATTTTTCATATTTATCGTTTAGTTTGGATAAATAATCTAGACGAATTCCAGATTCGTAATCTCGTCCTCTTGTTTGAATATTACTAACCAAGGTTGGAACCGACGCTCGTAGATACACGAGCAAGTCTGGTGGTTTTATATAATGAATAATGCTTTGAAATATATCACTATAATTTTCAAAATCCCGTGCGCTCATCAATCCCATGTCATATAAATTCTCAGCAAATATATATGCGTCTTCGTATATTGTACGATCTTGGATCATGTTGATACCACGACTTTGTAAATCGACAATATGTCGGAATCGACTATTCAAAAAGAATATTTGCAAATTAAATGCCCATCGTTTCATATCGCCGTAAAAATCTTCCAAGTATGGATTATTGTCTACAGCTTCATATTGCGGTTCAAAATTTAAGTGACGTGCTAATTTTTCTGTTAAGGTTGTCTTACCCGCTCCAATATTTCCTACAATAGCTATATGCATCTCTTTAGTATAGTTTTTTTAACCCAATAATCTCTCGTACTTCTTTCATCGTTTTCTGTGCAGAAGCTTGTGCTTTATCAGCACCAAGTTTTAGTACTTTTTTGATATACTCTTCATCTTTACTGATTTCCTCTATACGAGTACGCACTGGATTGGTTGCAATTACCATATCCTGAGCTAATTGTTTTTTGAAGTCTCCATAACGAATTTCACATCGGTTGTAAAGGTCTTCAAAATGCGATAAGGTATCATTTGTTGATACAACTTTCATTAAGTCAAATAAGTTTTGAATCGATTCCGGTTTTTGTTGATTGAATTCGGTTGGACCTGCATCAGATACAGCGCGCATAATTTTTTTACGAATTGAATCTTCGGTATCTGATAAATAAATACAATCAGCCTCTCCATTTGATTTTCCCATTTTCCCCATTCCACTGAGTCCCGGTATTTTCACTAATTTATCTGAATAGGTAAATGCAAATGACTCTTTGAAGTAATCAACATCATATAGCCGGTTAAATCTATTTCCGAATGTTCTGGTCATTTCTAGATGTTGTTCTTGATCTTTCCCAACAGGAACTTTTGTTCCATGATGGATTAAAATGTCACAAGCCATTAATACCGGATACGTTAATAATCCCGCATTCACATTATTTGGATTTGCACGAACTTTGTCCTTAAAAGCAGTCGCTCTCTCAAGCTCTCCCAAGTAAGCGTTCATATTCATATATAAATATAGTTCGGCCACCTCCGGAACATCAGATTGAACGTAAATCGTAGATTTATCAGGATCTAGTCCAGCTGCTAGATATTCAATTACAACTTGACGAACGGTATGTGATAGATCATCGGGAGTAGGGTGAGTTGTTAATGAATGTAAATCGGCAATAAAAAAGAAGCAATTATAATCGTTTTGCATTTTAACGAAGTTATTCAATGCTCCATAGTAGTTTCCAAGGTGTAATTTTCCGGTACTTCTAATACCACTAACGACGGTTTCCATATGCATGCGAAGTTAATGATAAATTAGGAAATTCCGATGAGTAGGAATGGGATTAATTGACGATTATAAGAATATTTTTTGCCTTATTCAATCTTTAATCGTTTTTAATATATTTGAGGATTCTCCAGCATATCAGTAACATAACCTAAAACTTCCACCTCACTAGCTCCATCTTCTAACATCGAAAAAGTTAAATAGGCAGCATATATTTCTGAACTAAATAGGACATGTTTGTCTGAGACAATGGTGTCTATAACGTACTCTCGAACATCCAGACCTAAATGTTCTAATTCGTTGTGTAAATTGATGGAAATTGATTCATGGTCTTCCCCACAGGCAAAACCTACAATTATATGCAAGATAAGCTTATCGAATAGTTCAGGCTCAATATTCTTAAATTTATTAGAATATAGCTTAGAGTCAAAACGACTTTTTGCGCTGGAAACAATTTTGTCCCAAATCAGGTACTCTGTTTTCGTTTGCATAACAAGTAGTTTATAAATTGATTAGTAAATATAAAAATTATTCTGTTAATATCCAATGTAATCTATTGTAAATCTTAACGATTTACCATGCTAATTATTTCACTATAATTTACTCCCAGATCGTTCTTCTTTATGAATTGATGGAGATCAGACATTTGTGTATATTCACATTTTCAACTAAAAATTATAAATATGCATATAGATTTGTCAGGCAAACGGGCGCTTGTTGGTGGTGCTAGCTCAGGAATTGGAAAGGCGATTGCTATGGTGCTGTCGCAATGTGGAGCTCATGTATTCTTAATGGCAAGGAACGAACAGAAACTCAAAAATACCTTATCCGAACTTGATTGCAGCAAGGGTCAGTCACATGGAATTCTGGTCAGTGATTTTTCGGATCATGAAAATCACAGGGTCAATTTGATTAATTTTTTTTCAGATCACGAAATAGATATACTTGTTAATAATACGAATGGCCCTTCGGCTGGAGGAATAGAGACAAAAAATCAAGATGATTACTTATCGGCCTTTAATTTGCTTTTTCAAAATGCCGTGATTGCTAGTAATTTAGCGATCGTTCATATGAAAAAGCAAGGTTTTGGTCGTATCATTAATGTTTCTTCCCTCACGGTAAAGGAACCTCAAGATGGCTTGGTGCTGTCCAACACCATGCGTGTTGCTCTTGTTAGCTGGTGCAAATCGCTGTCTAATGCAGTTGCTTCTGATGGAATAACAGTTAATTCAATTATGACAGGTTATTTTGCAACTGATCGGCTTTATAGTTTGATGGAAAATCAAGCCAAATCAGAAGGAGTGCAGGTTAAAGAAATTCAAAATAGAAAGGTTATGAGTATTCCCTCCAAACGTTTGGGAATACCCGAGGAATACGGGTTCTTAGTCGCTTTTTTAGCCTCCGAGTATGCAAATTTTCTTACAGGTGCATCAATTCCATTGGACGGTGGAGTTTCTAAAATGTTATTTTAAGGAAATTGGAAGCTATTCTGCTTCCAATTGTTCTTTATATTTTCGTTTGTCTTCTTGAATTTCTTCAGGCATTTCAGGATATTGAATATCATGATATTCAGATAAGACCTCATAGATTATCTTTGCTACAATGTACCTACTGATCGGTTTATTATCTGAGGGTATGATGAACCATGGTGCATGTTTAGTATTGGTGTTTTGTATTGCATCCTGGTAACAATCTAGGTAATTGTCCCATAGGGCTCTTTCCTTTAAATCACCTATTGAGAATTTCCAATTTTTATCTTCCTCTTCCAATCTGCTTAATAATCTGTTTTTTTGTTCTGAACGGCTGATATTTAAGAAAAATTTTAGGACAATCATTCCATTTTCTGTAATACTTTTTTCAAAATTATTTATTTGTTCAAATCTCATTTTCCAAAAATTTTTTGGAAGATTCATGGGGTCCGTTAGAAGTGGGTTATTTTCATTCATCAGGTATTCAGGATGTACCCTTGTGACCAACACATTTTCATAATGAGTTCTGTTAAAAACGGTTATCTTACCCTTTTCTGGTAATTTAATTTGATGCCTCCATAAGTAATCATGTTGTAACTCCTTCTGGGATGGTGTTTTATAGCTCTCGACTTGTACCCCCCGCACATTTACGGATTTAAAAACCTCACGGATTAGAGAATCTTTACCAGCCGTATCCATTCCTTGCAGACAGATTAGTACATTATATTTGTCATGCGCATACATTTTGTCTTGTATTTTTGCAATTTTTTTCCTGAGTTTTTTTAATTTAACTTTTACATCCTGCTCCTCAAATTGTTGGCTGATACTAGTGGGATAGTCTTGTAATCTAAATTTGCTTTTGGCCGCAAATGTTTTCGATAATTTAGCCATAATTGTCGCGTTTATTTGTTTTGTGAGTGTGTTCCGTAATGGTTAGTTGATACTAATATATTAATTTTTACTTTATAGTGTTTGTTCTTTTTGATCAATTAAAATTCAAACATTGTTTTCAAAAAATATATATCATTTATTTTAATGATAATTGGATTTATCATTAAATTTAGTGATAATTGGATTTATCATGATAAATGATGAAAATTTTATAAATTTGGAAAAGCAATTAGACCAATAATGAAATATCACATTATATTAACTGGAGACGTTATTGATTCCCGCAGGTATGAAGTTTCTAAATGGTTACCTATTTTAGAGGAAAGCATAAGTAAGTATGCCATCTCTTTTGACATATTTCGAGGTGATAGTTTCCAGGCAGAGATGGATGTTGACCATGTATTTGTCTCTTTGTTTTATTTAAAAGCAGCTATGCGTCAATTAGAAGGTGTAGATATACGCATTGGAATAGGGGTAGGCAAAATAACATTCGAGAATAAAGATATTAAAAAATCAACAGGCGAAGCTTTTATACTATCAGGGGAAGCTTTGGATTCGCTGACGAAAGAAAGTTTAGAATTTCGTTCTCCCTGGCTGGATTTAAATGAATCTATTAATATTATATTGACCTTAAGTAGCCGACTTTCAGATCAATGGACAGTCAATATGGCCGAAACAGTAAAAGCATCTTTTGATTCTCCAGAAGCTAGTCAGAAAGAAATAACTAAATTAGTGGGTAGAAACCACCAAAGCCAAGTAAGTACCGAATTGAATAAAGCCAATTTTTCAAAAATTAAACAAGTTATCCAACATTGTACAAAAGAATTAAAGAAATATGTTGACCATCCTGCTTAAAATGTTAATTGCACATTTATTAGGTGATTTTGTACTTCAACCAAAAACTTGGGTGGAAAAGCGAAATACACAAATTCAATATTTATTTTACCATGTCGGAGTACATGCCGGTCTATTGATTTTGTTTTTTATAACTGATTTAAAGAATAACTGGCAAATTATCCTATTCTTAGTTGCCTCTCATTTGGCAATTGATAGTTTAAAAATTAGCTGGGAGGTTCGCTGGCCAGGGAATTCTGCAAGATTATTCTTAATTGATCAATTCATGCATTTATTGTGCATTGTAGCCGTCTTTTTCGTTGCCTTTAACTTAGAATTTATGGCTGTAATAGAACGGATCAATATCGATCAATTATTTCTGTATTTGGTAGCCTTAATATTAATCACATTTGTAATTCCTATCCTAATTAGAGTATTATTTAGTAAGTGGACCAAGGAGAGTGAATTTGAAAACAAAAAAGAAGAAACACTATACGATGCAGGTACTATAATCGGTATTTTAGAAAGATTAATGATCCTGGGCTTTGTCCTGTTAAATTTTATTGAAGGGATTGGATTTTTGCTTGCGGCTAAATCTATCTTTCGCTTTGGAGATTTAAGAGATGCAAAAGATCACAAATTCACTGAATATGTATTGATTGGAACTTTATTAAGTTTTGGTTTAGGCATGTTGGTATCATTTGCACTAAAAGCTGTTCTAAATTTAACATAAAATAAGATGAATATAAACCTAATAAAACAAATGAAAAAACTAACGCTGCTAACCTCGGCTATATGCCTGATAACTAATGTCTTTTCGCAAAATGCCAATTTTGAAAATAACCTTAAAAAAATAGCAGATAAGCATGAAGCGGTAGGACTTGCAATTGTGGTTGTCAAAGATGGTAAACCTATATATAATCATGCAATAGGCTATAAAAATCTTGACCGAAAAGAAGCCTTAACAACAGACAATCTATTTAGAATAGCTTCTATTTCAAAATCCTTTAGTTCAACAGCAATTATGCAGTTAGTTGAGCAAGGGAAAATATCTTTAGATGATGATTTTAGTGATTTAATAGGATTTAAAGTTCGAAATCCTAAATATCCAGACACAAAAATCACACTAGAGATGGTACTTTCACATCGCTCAAGCCTTAATGATAGTAATGGATATTTTACCTTAGACGTGCTGGATCCTGAAAAAAACAAAAAATGGCAATCATCTTACAACGATTATGAGCCTGGTACAGGTTATGAATATTGCAACTTAAATTTCAATATGATTGGAGCCGTATTAGAAAGACTCACTGGAGTAAGGTTTGATAACTACATTAAACAACAAATTCTAGATCCTTTAGAATTAGATGCTGGGTATTGTGTGGACTCGTTGGATCAAGCTCGAATTGCAAAATTATATGTAAAAGAAAATGGTACTTTTACAGAAAGTACCTCAGCTTACAACCCTCGTTCAGAAGAAATAAAGAATTATGTTTTGGGCGTATCGACACCAGTTTTTTCACCAACAGGGGGGATGAAAATATCAGCAAATGATCTAGCGAAATACATGATGATGCACATGAATTATGGTAAACTAGGCAAGGTGAAAATCATTTCAAAGAAAAGTTCAAAACGGATGCAAACTGGTCTGTCTTCTAAGGAGAATTATGGTTTAGCTCTATTGGAAACAGATAAATTAATTCCTACGGAACATATGATTGGACATACAGGATCAGCTTATGGGTTATACAGTAATATGTTTTTCAATCCTAAAGAGAAGTTTGGCTTCATCGTTATTACAAATGGATGTGTACCAATAATTGATAAAAATGAGGATATTACCTTATCTAAGGAAGTGATCAATTTATTATATCAAAATTTTATTCAAAAAAACTAGAATACGCATATACTTGAAAAAATGAGATCAATCAGTGATTCATTGAAAATTTAACTACTTTTGTAACTATTTATTCAACTTTGACATTTTAAAAAGATGATAATTCAACCAAAAACAAGAGGTTTTATATGTTTAACCGCTCACCCAGAAGGAACAGCGCAACATATTAAAAACCAAATTGCATATGTAAAATCAAAAGGAAGAATCGAAAACGGTCCCAAAAAAGTGCTTGTTATCGGAGCTTCTACAGGATTTGGAATTGCTTCACGTATTGTTTCTGCTTTTGGCTCCGGTGCTGCAACCATAGGTGTTTTTTTTGAAAAACCGGCTTCAGAGGGTAAATTGGGCACAGCAGGGTGGTATAATACAGCAGCTCTTGAAAAAGAAGCTAAGAAGGAAAATTTATATGCTAAAAGCATTAATGGAGATGCATTTTCTGACGAAATTAAAAAGCAAACAATTGAATTAATCAAGAAGGATTTAGGTCAGATTGATCTGGTTGTATACTCATTGGCGTCACCCCGCCGTACTCATCCAAAAACGGGTGTACAATACTCTTCGGTATTAAAGCCTATTGATCAGCCTTTTACGAATAAAACTGTTGATTTTCACACAGGGGTTGTTTCAGATATTACCATTCATCCAATTGATAATCAAAGCGATATTGATAATACGGTTGCCGTGATGGGAGGAGAGGATTGGAAATTTTGGATTGAGGATTTAAAAGCGGCAGGTGTGTTAGCTGAAGGCGTTAAAACAGTCGCATATTCTTACATAGGTCCTGAACTGACTTATCCTATCTACAGAAACGGTACAATTGGACGAGCGAAAGATAATTTAGAATCAACTGTTCCTGTTCTTAATGAAATCTTAAAGGACTTGAAAGGAGTATCTTATGTTTCAGTCAATAAAGCTTTAGTCACGCAATCAAGTTCAGCAATTCCTGTGGTGCCATTGTATATTTCATTATTGTACAAGGTGATGAAAGAAAAGGGAATTCATGAAGGTACAATCGAACAAATGCAAAGGTTGTTCGCTGATAGATTATACAACAATGAAGAGGTAGTTTTAGATGAAAAAGGGAGAATTCGTGTAGATGATTTAGAAATGCGCGAAGACGTTCAAACTGAAGTTGCAAAATTATGGGATGCAATTTCTACAGAGAACTTAGAGGCTATTTCTGATATTCAAGGTTACAGGAATGATTTTTTTCAATTATTTGGTTTTAACTTTGATGAAATTGATTACCAAAAGGACACTTCAGAATTAGTAAATATCCCAAGTATTTCTTAATAATAATTTATTTATACAATACAGAAGCGCTAGGAATAATATCTTAGCGCTTTTGCTTTATTAAATCTATTTACACTTCCTTATAAACTTCGAAATCTCATGAATAAGTTTTATACTATTAGAATTAATAAGACCGTTAAAGATCGAACTAGTAGCTTTTTTAATTGCATTTCACTTTCTATCTTGAAATAGATAATCATATTAGCAGAAAAGCTCATCTAAAAAAATTATATTTGCCAATTAAATTGAAGGCAGAATAACCTATATGAAGCATATTCGCAATTTTTGTATTATCGCGCACATTGATCACGGAAAAAGTACTTTGGCCGATAGACTATTAGAATACACAAAAACAATTACCCAACGTGAAGCGCAGGCTCAATTGTTGGATAATATGGATTTGGAACGTGAAAGAGGAATTACGATTAAGAGTCACGCGATTCAAATGGAATTTATGAGAGGGGGACAGAATTACATTCTTAATCTAATTGATACTCCAGGACACGTAGATTTTTCTTACGAAGTCTCTCGTTCCATTGCTGCCTGTGAGGGAGCACTATTAATCGTGGATGCGTCTCAAGGTATTCAAGCACAAACTATATCAAATCTATATTTAGCCTTAGAGCATGATTTAGAAATAATACCTATCCTCAATAAAATGGATTTACCTGGCGCTATGCCAGAGGAAGTAAAAGATCAGATTATTGAATTGATTGGAGGAAAGAGAGAGGATATTATTCCAGCATCAGGCAAAACTGGAATGGGAATTCCAGATATCCTTGAGGCTATAATTGAACGGATTCCTGCACCAGTTGGCGATCCCGATGGCCCACTACAAGCTTTGATTTTTGACTCTGTATACAACTCATTCAGAGGTATTATGGCTTATTTCAAAATTGAAAATGGAGAAATCCGAAAAGGAGACAAAGTAAAATTTGTTGCTACTGGAAAAGAGTATACCGCTGATGAAATTGGTACATTAAAGTTGACTCAGGTTCCTAAGGATGTTATTAAAACTGGGGATGTTGGATATATAGTTTCAGGCATAAAAGAAGCAAGAGAGGTAAAAGTTGGTGATACTATTACCAAAAGAGATAGACCATGCCAATCTGCTATCCAAGGGTTTGAGGAAGTTAAGCCGATGGTATTTGCGGGAATTTATCCAGTAGATACAGAGGATTATGAAGAACTTCGTGAATCAATGCATCGCTTGCAGCTTAATGATGCTTCATTAGTTTTTGAGCCCGAATCTTCTGCGGCACTTGGTTTTGGTTTCCGTTGTGGTTTTCTAGGAATGCTACATATGGAAATTATTCAAGAACGCTTAGAACGCGAGTTTGATATGACCGTTATAACAACGGTTCCAAACGTTTCTTATTTAGCTTACCTGACCAAAGGAAATGAAGAGGTAATTGTTCATAATCCATCTGATTTGCCTGATCCAAGTAAATTGGGTAAGATTGAAGAACCTTACATAAAGGCCAATATTATTACCAAGGCTGAATTCGTTGGGCCTGTTATGTCTTTGTGTATTCAAAAACGAGGTTCAATAATTAACCAATCATATCTAACCTCAGATAGAGTTGAACTTGTTTTTGAAATGCCAATGGGAGAGATTGTTTTTGATTTTTATGATAAACTGAAAACGATTTCAAAAGGATATGCATCTTTTGATTATCATCAGATTGGTTATCGAGCATCTGATTTAGTAAAACTTGATATTCGTTTGAATGATGAACCTGTTGATGCGCTTTCTTCTTTGATTCACCGAAGTAATGCATACGACTTTGGAAAAAAAATCTGTGAGAAATTAAAGGAATTATTACCACGTCAACAATTTGAAATACGAATCCAAGCTTCTATTGGCGCTAAAATAATTTCCCGCGAGACCATTTCAGCTTTACGTAAAGATGTAACCGCTAAATGTTACGGTGGTGATATTTCTCGTAAGCGTAAATTATTGGAAAAGCAGAAAAAAGGAAAAAAGCGTATGCGGCAAGTTGGAAACGTAGAGATTCCACAATCAGCATTTATGGCAGTTTTAAAATTAGATTAATAAAAATCAACCCTAAATATATCATGAAGTTATTGGACGGAAAAGAGGTTTCTGCGAAACTAAAAGAAGATATTAAAAAAGAAGCTGAAGAATTAACCCTTAAGCTTGGTAGAAAGCCTAATTTGGTCGCTATCTTAGTTGGTAACGACGGAGGTAGCGAAACATATGTTGCGAGCAAAATGCGCAATTGTGAACAAGTCGGATTTGACTCGATTAATCTTCATTATGACGAGGATATTTCAGAAGAAATATTATTAAATAAAATTTCTGAAATTAATAAAGACGATAGTATAGATGGACTTATAGTTCAATTACCGCTACCTAAACATATTGATTCTGAAAAAATAACAGAAGCTATTGATTACAGAAAAGATGTAGATGGTTTTCATCCTATTAATTTAGGTAGAATGCAAAGAAATTTGCCTTGTTTTATTCCGGCTACTCCTTATGGAATCATGCTTATGTTATCGCATTATGGAATAAATACTTCAGGGAAGAAAGCTGTAATTGTTGGAAGAAGTAATATTGTTGGTTCTCCAATGAGTATTTTACTGGCTAGAAACAGTAATCCCGGAAATTGTACAGTGACTTTGACCCATAGTAAAACCCAAAATTTAAAAGAAGAAGTTCTTCAAGGTGATATTGTGATTGCTGCCATTGGGAAAAAGAATTTTGTTACAGCTGACATGGTTAAACCGGGAGCAATCGTAATTGATGTTGGTATTAATAGAGAATTATCTACGGAAACTAAATCTGGTTATAAACTATTTGGAGATGTAGATTTTAACCAAGTATCACCGATTGCATCTTGGATTACACCGGTACCAGGTGGGGTAGGCTTGATGACAATTATTGGTTTACTTAAAAATACATTAGAGGCTGCGAAAGGGACCATTTACCCGAAAAAATAATTCTGGTATAAATTTTGACTTCTATAATCTAAGTTTTATTAACCATTTAAAACAAATAATAAATATGAAAAATTATGCCGTTTTAGCCGCAGTAGCATGCGCACTGACATTTTCTGCTTGTAATAATTCTGCAGATAAAAATAAGGATGGTGATACATCTATCGGAGAGCATTTAGATCATTCATTGGAAACAACGGATGAGAAAGTTGAAGAATTAAAAACTGATATCAACGCTGAATTAAGCTCTGCAGAGCAAAAGGTACAACAAGCACAAGCGGATTTAGATGCTGCCATTAAAAGCGGTGATGAGAAAGCAAAAGAAGCTGCTCAAAAAGCATTAGATGAAGCTAAAAGTGCATGGGATAAAGCCAAAGAGGCAACAAATAACGCCGCGGATGCTGTAGGAAATGCTGCTGAAGAATTGGGTGATAAGACAAAAGAGGTTACTCAAGATGCAAAAAGAAAAGCAGAGAACGTTAAAGAAGCATTGGAAAACTAATTTCCAATTGTTTTTAATCTTTTAATTGAAGTGCCAAACTTAATTTTGGCACTTTTTTATTTTATTTCAAAATACTTCATTTGATGAGTTGGGAAAAAGAAGCATTAATTCAGTCTTGTATTGGTAAAACCAATGAAAGATTAATTGAGATTCAATCTGCAATGGAAATGGCAAATGATTCCATAGTTAACGATACTAAAAGTAGTATGGGGGACAAATATGAAACCTCAAGAGAAATGGCACAACAACAATTAAGTCGACTGCAAGTGCAAAAACTACAAGCACAGTCCGATCTATCAATTCTTAATAATTTAGCAGTTAGTACCAAAAATAAGGTCTCAGTCGGAAGCATTGTGATTACAAATCAATATAATTATTTAATCGCTACTTCAATAGGTCCTATGATTCATAAGGGAGAAAAAATAATGGTGATTTCTAAAGAATCTCCTATTGGAACTCTCTTACTTGGAAAAGCAAAGGGTGATAATTTGACATTTAATGGTCAAAGTTTTCAAATTATTGATATCCAGTAAATTAAGTTTTCAATTGGATGTGACATGAACGATGGAATTTTTAGTCTTATTTTTAAATAAAAGTTCCAAACATTTTTAGTACTTATTTGTTCTCTACTGTATATAAAAACATCAAATCAGAAAAACTAAATTTGTATGAATCTAAAAAAAAGTTTATCCATTGTTTTAGTAGCCGGTACACTGTTATCTGGTACTATCTCCTGTAAGCCTAAAATTTCAGATGCGGATCTAAAGGCCAAAGTCGAAACTGCTGTTCAATCTAATCCCAACATATCGGTGGATGTTAAAGACGGCGTGGTCACCTTAAACGGGACCGCGACTTCTGATGAGGAGCGTATGCAAATAGAGAATGCTGCAAAGGCTGCTGACAGTAAGGCTGTTAAAAATGTTGTAAGCAACATTGTTGTAAGTGCAGCCCCTTCTATTGAAATTAATACAGATGATGCTGATTTAACCGCTAAAGTAACGGATTTCGTCAAAGATTTTCCATCCATTACTGCTGTTGTTAATGCAGGTGTAATTACTGTAACTGGAGAATTAGAACAAGCTCGAGTTCAGGCTTTAAAAATGGGATTGGATGCATTAAATCCAAAAAAAGTTGACATGAGTGGTTTAACGGTTAAATAATTAAGACAGATGAGTTTACAAACGAAATATCAAGTGTTATTAGATACGGCAAAAGGTGCGGGAATAAATGATTTGGCCATTGCAGAACAAGAAGGCGTTCTACATGTACAAGGCACGGCACCCAATGCAGATGTGAAAAACAAACTATGGGATATTTACAATCAGATTGATCCTAATTTTCTATCAGGTGACTTGGTGATGAACGTGGATGTTTCAACAGCAGTATCAGGTTCGCAAGTCCGTGTTATTACGGAGAGTAGTAATTTAAATATCCGCAAAGGTCCCGGTACTGACCAACCAATTGTTGGAAAAGCGGCTAAAGACGAAATAATTAATTTAATAAGTCGTGCAAATGACCAGTGGTGGTTAGTTAGAACGAGAGATGGCGAAGAGGGATATTGCTATGCGCAATATCTTGAACCCGTTTCCTAATATGAAGAAATGCCAATTCAAGGATAGTTTTTGAGTTTTTACTAAGAAATAAAAATTATCAAATTGAATTTAAGACTCTCAAGAAAGCTATAAGTTTTTTTGAGAGTCTCTTTTTGCCCAATTCCTTGCCTTTTAAATTCCTTACCTTTTATAGGAGGGTACAGTAGATTTGATCACAATTCTAACATACTCAAGTTTCCATCACTTCCAGCTAAATATATTTTTTTCCGATCCTGAGAAATCGAAATTACATTAAAACTTTCATTTGAAATATTTTTCCAGTTCTTACCTCCGTCTACTGATAAATCAGTTCCAGAGGTACCAGTAGCCAAAACTGAATGTGGATTTATATATCTAACGCACGATCTAAAACCAGATACTGGTGTTTCAGGTTTGACCCAAGATAAACCGGAATTATTAGTTAATAAAATATTATTTATATTCTCTTTGTCAGATGAATAATTACCTCCAATAACAATACCCTCTCTCTCATTTAAAAAATCTATTGAAAAAATTCCGGTACTTGATTGACCTGTCCATATAGGTACATCTGACACATTTAAAGTTCTTTTCTTTTCATTCCTTTTATACAAGCTGGAATAGCTTCCTCCTGATCCAATATAAACCCAGTCATTTAATATTTTAAGTGACGTGCCGCTTGCTGCAAATGCAGCTTCACCTTGCTCTGCAAACAACTGTATCTCCTGGGTAACATCCATCCACTCCTTACCTTTATTTTTACTCTTTAATAGTTGAAACACACCATTAATAGGATCTCCAAGAACATATCCAGTTTTGCCTTTAAAATCCATACCATCTAGAAATATCTCTGAGTGTTCATTTCTGTAAGCTTCTGACCAGGTCTGCCCGCCATCCTGAGTGTATAAGATTACTGCAGGACTTCCTGCATTAACAATTACAGCTTGATCTTTATTAAAAACATGAATATCTCTAAAGTCATATTTTTCATATCCAATAGGAGAGACCCAAACCCAGGTTTTCCCTGAATCGTTAGATTTACCAACAGTCCCGTTACTTCCACTAACCCAAACGACTTCATTTTTATACGTCGACAATCCTCTAAAACTTGATTTTATATTTTTCAATAAGGGTATAAAGGTTTGGGAATACCCAGAAGAAAATAAAAAATAGAAAAGAAAGAAGAATATATATCTCATAATGGTCTGTCTTTTAGGTTAATTCTTTCATTAAATTATCGAACTCTCTCCTAAGCGTCGATAATTGATCTTCCAATAGATACACCCTCTCCTTTAGGTCTTTGAGTGATGAGTTTGGCTCTCCATTCTCACCTTCATTTTGAAAAAACTCATCAAATTGTTCTTCTGAAAATTGACTAAACAGATGTACATATCTTGCTTCCTTTTGACCAGGTCGTTTTGAAAGTTGTTGAATATATATTGGGTTTCCAGTAGATAACTTGCTTAAAAGTTCATTGAGTTCGTCTAAACTCTCAAAATCATATAATCTAGATGAGTTACTGTTGATCTCTCCAGAGGTCAAGGGTCCTCGTAGAAGTAAAAGACATAGTATAGCTAATTCTTGTGGCAATAACGGAAATTGAATAGCAAGGTTATGTTTATATTTGGTCACTCTACTTCCCCCACCAACAACGGTTGAAACTAGACCCTTTTTTTTGAGACTATCTAATGTATGTACGATCGTCGATTCATCGTATTGAACAACCGGTTTCCTTGAAGTTTTTTGGTTACACGCACTTTGAAGCCCATTAAGTGTCATAGGGTAATACTCGGGAGTTGTTTTAGATTTTTCTAATAAACAGCCTAACACTCTTAATTCTTCTGAACTTAATTGGGGTAATGATTGGTTTTTTTCCATATAAGTAGTACTTGATATTGTTGTTTTAAATATACGCCTTTTCTACTCAACTACATTAACTGTCAGTAAATATTAAGCTGTGCTATAATGAAGACTCATATAACAAAAATGTCATAAATTTAAGTTGTTCCGTTGACAACGTTAATTATAAATTTCGTTTTTTGCTTTCAATTGCAATGAACTCTGGTAAAAAATTCGGGGTACATCCTCTTGATACCATTTCATCTTTATAAAGACCTGTTTTCTCGCCAAGAGAGACACATCGGTTTCGATACTTTTTTTCGTAAACTCCTATCCATCCCGCGGTAAAGTTCATGGCCCATTGAACTTCAGGTTCTTCCACAACAATTCTAGTCTCAATGGCCGAAAGTAAGCTGTCTGTATTTTCTGGTGGTGTCTGTCCCGTCCATCGTAATCTTGCTTGATAATACCAATAAATACGCCTTAGAAGTGAAGATTCGTTGTTTTCCCAGGATTGAATCAATAGAATTGTTTTTTTGTTCTTAGAAAGCTGGTTGGCCATTAACCAATCAATTAGCTGATTTCTCTCCTCAAACAGATGAGTCTGAATATCCTTATCAAACTTATTAATTAAATCTTGAGAAAGAAGCTTGTTATCCATAATCAAGATGGCTAATTGTCTAGATAAAAACATTTTGGTTGACCACAGTTCCATAGCAAGTTTATGATCTTTTTTGATATCCTTAGCGATTTTTCGTAGGTCCCCTAGTTTAGTTTTGAAATTGATTTGAGCCAAGATATATTCAGCTCTTGGAGTCAGTTGCATATAAATCTTTTATTTTTTTGAGATAAATAATATTTTAAACCTAAATAACCTTCTGCTAATTTGCTGTAGGTATGAGATTATTTATGACAATAAGTTCAACAAAACTAATATAACAAATGTTTAGATTATCAAAACCTACGTTCAAATTGCTTAATGTGAATTTTATGCTAAAATTAAAACCATAGTATAAAGTTGTGGATTGAGAGAGATATAAATCCCTTTCGAATAGAGGTAACATTCAAAAAAATATCCAGTTGATAGGAATCATTTGAATAATGAAGTGTACAAAATAATTATAAGCTACTTCTGGGACGATTCTTAAATCGAGGATTGAATGGAATACTCCAGAATTCAGGGATCCAATTTCAGCAGGATATTAGTACAAATAAAAACCGCCTCTATCAATAATAGAAGCGGTTATATTCGTACCTAGGGCGGGAATCGAATTCGCGCTTTCGATTTTACCTGCGTTTCCCGCCCTAAATTCTTCTTTAAACATATTATTTTGCACTTATAACTATCGTTTTTAACCCATTTTAGGTGGGACTTTTGGTGGGACTTTTTTCATTCAAACCTGAATGTCCACGTCCTCTATTACAATTTGTATTCGTTTTTTCGCTATACAATTTTAACTGTTCAAATATGCAGTTTATATCTCAATTCTCCAAGATTGTAAAATTTGCATCAGCGAAGTGTCTTGCGGAATGAGGTTTCTGATTTGAAAATTATCATATCCGTTAAAACTGTAGTTTTACCTGAGTTATTCTAACGAACAACACCAAGAATATCTTCTATATGAAAGTGTATTTTCAAATCTACACATTCTTCAACTTATATATAAATGGCGCTAAATTAGATCAGAGAGCGACCATTTTAGTGAAAATAGTTTCTATTTAAACATATTATCACTCCTAAGTTTCTTCAATTCCTTATTAATTATGCTAATACTATCAAGTAGGGTATTGTTCCGATCCTTTAGATCGTCTATCTCTATTTGGATTTTTTCATCTCTTATTTTTGACCTTCCTTCTGGCGATGATTCTCGACCACAGGCCGCTAATGAAAGCATAATTATAACAATAGCAAGTTTTTTCATTTTTTCCTTTTAAATCATTAGTTGGAGAAATCCGAAAAAACTTACAAGTGGTCGTAAATAATATCAGTTAAATTTTGTAGCATGAAATTTCAACCAATATTATAGGTATCTATAAAATTTATAAGTCTATCTAAAATTATAAGTCTGCTTCTGTAAGTTTTTTCGGATTTCTCCTACTTATAAGGGAAATTAGAAAATATGAATAGGTCTATAATACTGTTTTTCTTCACTCTTCTTTGTTTTCGTCAGAATAGCGTAGCCCAATCCACTAATGCTGCAAAGCTGCTAAATCAGTATCTGACTATCCAAGAGAAAAGAATTGGCTTTAATGGTGTGGTACTAATTGCAAAAAATGATACGGTGCTTTATAAGGAAGCTATTGGTAAAGCATCATTTGAGCTCAATATTCCCCTAACGATTAATTCGAAGTTCAAAATAGCTTCCATCAGTAAGTCATTTACCGCAATGTTAACCACATTGGCTGTGAATGAAGGAAAAGTAAATTTAAACGATTCTCTTGCATTGTTCTTCCCTGAACTAAAAGATTCATTGTGGCGTAGAATTACGATTGACCAGCTACTCTCGCATCGTGCTGGGATTCCCCATAATGAAGGAATAATTGATTATTGGTTGTTTAAGTCACTACTGCCTTTAAATAATAACCAATCAATTGCCGAAATTTTTAAAACTAAATTACTATTCGAACCAGGTACATCTGCTAAATATTCTAGCCCGGGATATTTCCTGTTGGCTACTATCCTCGAAAATATATATCATCAAAATTATGCCGCTATTTTAAGAGAGAAGATTACTGACCCTTTACAGATGAACAACACAGGTATTTATAACACTAAAGATATAATATCCGGTATAACTTCTTCATATCATCTTTTAGGAGATAGTTTAATTGTTGCGCCTTACCGTGATTTCTCCTTAATGAAAGGATCTGGTGATTTATACTCTAATTCGATTGATTTGTTAAAGTGGACACGCAGTTTTTCTGGAATTAGGTGGAACGATAAAATAAAATCGCATATTTTTACAGCCCACTCTGGTAAGAGCCTGCAAAATAATGGGGATATGTATGGTTTAGGGTGGTTCATCCGTCCTTTAACTAGTGAATTAAAAACCGCTTACTATCACGGTGGAGGTACATATGGTTGCTCGTCCATTTGTGTATGGTATCCAAAAGAAAGAATTTCTATTATTATTTTAAGCAATATTTCGGTATTGCCTGTGAATGAACTTTGGGCTGATATAGAAAAAATCATATTTAAACGACCATTTACACTTCCTGAAATAAAAAGGGATTTAAGTGTAAGTCCTGAACAATTAAAGAAGTTTGAAGGAAGTTATATAACGGCATCAGGAGATATAAAATTAGTCATTGTTGCTGACAAAGAGCATCTATATGCGAAACTCGGTAATAATCCGGCATTCGAAATTTACAACGATTCCTACTTGGAGTTTTATGGAAAAAAAGTGAATATTAAATTCACTTTTCAGTCAGATCAGGAAGGCTTAATAACCGGATTGCTAGCAGATGGTAGAGGTCAAATCCTTACCTTTAATAAAAAATAGATATGGATGAAACACAGTTCTTGATCCTTATTAAGGAGCATCAGGGAATTATCCATAAAATATGTCGCATATACCGAGATATCAGGGAAGATCGTGAAGATCTTTTCCAGGAGATTATTTTCCAACTTTGGAAATCCCATCAAACCTTTAAGAACGATGCAAAAATAAGCACCTGGATTTATCGAATTGCACTGAATACCGCAATAGCCACTTTTCGTAAAAAGAAACAGGACATTGAATACTGCCCTGTTTTGCCCGATCTAGCGGAAGAACAGCCAGACGAGGCACTTGCTTTACGTCAGGAGAGATTATTCACCGCTTTAAAACAACTTAATGATGGTGATAAGGCCATCATCACATTGTACCTTGAGGATTTGAGTTACCAACAAATAGCAGATATTACTGGTATAAGTGAAAATTATGTTGGTGTCAAACTCAATAGAATAAAAATCAAAATTCAAAATCTTTTAGTCTGTTAATTATGGAACTTAATGAATTAAAATCTACTTGGAATACTGTAAAAACACCAGCAATTTCAACAACAGAAATCCAAAGTATGCTATCAGAAAACAAACATCCAGTTTTAAAAGACATTAGAAAACAATTGACTATAGAAATTATCGGATGGTGTATTTTCTTGGTATGTTATTATTCTATGTTTGATGGAGATAAAAAGCCTGTATGGATCAATATACTGGTTGTTCTCTCTATATTATTGCCCCTTACTCATAACTTCATGGGATATCACTTTGCTAAATATCTTGTCCAAGGAACCAATATCCATGAGTCGCTTAAAAACTACCTATCTAAGGTTAAAATTTATGCTATAATCTCCATAATCTCAAGGCAAATTTATCTGGCGGGGCTTCTTCTCTTTTTTACCTATGGATTGAGCTTTAATACAGATAAGTATATCTCGCTGGTTGTTATCGGGTTAATTTTTCTAATTCAACTCATTATATCATGTAGAATATGGGCAAAACGTTTGAAAAGTCTTGGAATTTCATTAAACTCATTCAGTTGATTGGAAAAGATAATAACATGCATTAAATGACAAAATGCTACTTAATAATAAATGCTGAAACCATAAACTTTATTTGAATAATTTAGTTAAAATTCCTATATTTTAGCATAGTATTTGCAACTAAAATATATTTAAAAAAAGGTGCGTTATTCGGGGAGTCGAATATAGAAAGCCACCAGATATTGTAAAAACGCTGATTTTGGCACTAGGTGCAAATCCCAGCGGGATCACTTAAGGAGACACTACACAGTAGTTGTCTCTTTTTTATGCCAATAAAAACTGTTACCCAAACTCTTTGGGTCATAAACCTGATCGCCGCCGGCGTGACAATAAAAACACGCCAAGAAACACACCTTTTCTAAAACCTTCTAAAAGCACAAATAAGTAGGGGACAAATAGAAGTGTTCATTACAAAATGAGGTTGAGTAAAATATTTATTTAACCTCATTTTACACTCTATAAAAAGAAAAACCCTTGATAACGCATTGTTAATCAAGGGGTTA
>NZ_JCAXEC010000011.1:0-132427 GCF_059758715.1 Sphingobacterium sp. GQ94 | reverse complement strand
AATAGAAAAACACTATCCATTGTGTTGGAATTAAAGAAAAGGAACTTCTCTGAGGTTGAAATTGCCGAAATTATAGGTCTTACTATTGAAGAAATAGAAGATTTAAAGTAGTCTTATTTACGTATAAAAAAGCTGTCCCAATTTGTTGAGACAGCTTTTTTATGGACTGATAGAAATGTTAATTAAAACCTTTCTACCTTAGAGAAAAAGAAGTTCCCCTCAATATCTGCATTCTCATCTGAATCAGAACCATGAACAGCATTCGCGTCAATAGATTTTGCGTATTTGTTACGAATTGTACCTTGTTCTGCATCCGCAGGATTAGTAGCGCCAATCAATTTGCGAAAATCTTCTACCGCGTTTTCTTTTTCTAAAATTGCAGCAACGATTGGTCCGGAAGACATAAATTTAACTAGGTCCGCATAGAAAGGACGTTCTTTGTGTACAGCGTAAAAATTACCTGCAATTTCTTCACTTAAATGAATGTATTTCATGGCAACGATTTTGAAACCGCCAGCAATAATATCATTCAAAATAGCACCAATGTGACCATTTGCAACCGCATCTGGTTTAATCATTGTAAAGGTTCTGTTTGTAGCCATGTTACTCAAAATTTTTGCAAAGTTAATTATTTATGGGTAAAAAGGGTCTAAAGGTAAAAAAAAACATTTTCCTGCCCATTCGTTGAGTTTATCCGCTATGCATACTTTTTACTCAGAGGAAGCCTGTCGGTTTATTATTTGATAACCCTTTTTTAATAATTACTTTATTTTAGGAGCCCGTAATTTGCAATTGATTTTTGATCATCCTTTACCCTTAAAAAATTGCAAATACATATGAATTTAATTTTTATGACTAAACAGTATAACCTATGGTATAGTGTTCTACTGTTCTTCTTTTTAGTATGTTTTTCTCCTTTTGGAGCATTTTCCCAAAGCGCAAAAGAAGCGTTTACTGGAAAGGTTTTAGATGCTGCCGGGAATCCTCTTGTAGGTGTTAGCGTTAATACCAAAGGGGTTTCTACCTCAAGCTCGACAGACGCTCAGGGAAACTTTTCTCTTTCCAGCTCCTCCACTCAAGCTACACTTGTTTTTACCTATATAGGGTATAGTACTAAAGAGGTCACGTTTGTGAAAAATATCAACCAAATAATTACCCTAGAACCAGAAGTATCAGCCTTAGAGCAAGTCGTGGTTGTAGGTTATGGACAGGTTAAAAAGAAAGACTTAACGGGCGCGGTATCTTCGGTTAATGGAGATGATTTGAAAGGAATCCCCGTGCAAAGGGTTGATCAAATGCTACAAGGACGAGCAGCCGGTGTACAGGTAACCTCCACCACTGGAGCTCCAGGAGCAGGAACTACCATACGCATTCGAGGTAGCCGCTCAGTAAGCGCGTCCAATGAACCGCTTTATGTGATAGATGGAATCGTTGGAGCTGGGGACCTTAACACGATTAACCCTGCAGATATAGCGAGTATTGATGTGTTAAAGGATGCCTCTTCTGCCGCTATTTATGGTTCAAGGGCATCCAATGGTGTAATTATAATTACGACTAAACAAGGTAAGGCGGGCAAAGATAGAATTGCGGTTTCTGCAAACCATGGATTCTCAAAAGTGCCTAAATTGGTAGATATGATGGGTGCAGAAGATTTCGTTTCTTTTGTGAACGAAGCCTACATAGACGAAGGTCAAGAACCACTTTACCCGAATGTGGATTCCATTTTAGCGCTCGTTGGTCCCAAAGGAACCAACTGGCAAGAAGAACTTTTTCAGACAGGAAGGTATTCCGATTTTAATTTAGCATTATCTGGAGGAAGCGAGAGTTTCACATATAGATTATCCGGAAACTTAGTTGATCAGAAAGGGGTGATATTAAATTCTTCCTATAAACGCTACCAAACCAACTTAAACTTAACAAAAAAAATAGGTGACCGTTTAAAAATGGGTCTTAATTTGAATATTGCAAAATATAAAAGGGAACCCAGCTCAAGTGTTAATCTAGGTACTACAGCTGGTTGGAAAAGTTCCATGATAACTTTGCCTCCAACCATGCCTGCTAGAAACCCAGATGGGAGCCCCTCGAGTTTCAATCCCATTGCTTATTTTGGAGGAGGGGTCGTGAATACCTCGCTTGCCTCAGCAGAGATGATTACTGCGCATACGACTTACAATGATCTTCTTGGAAGTGTATACGCCCAATATGAAATTCTTGATGGTTTGAATTTCAAAACATCTTTAGGTCTCAACGTTGGAAATAATACTTATCATCAATATATTCCGTCCTATATGCCTTCCTATGTTGCCAGTGGTGCAGAATATGGAAATGCCCAAACCAATATTGGCTTTGAGAATTATTTATTAAACGAAAATACACTGACCTATGATAAAAGTTTTGGCGAACATAATTTGAATATTTTAGGTGGTTTCACTTACCAAAGTTCTGAAAGTAATTCTGTCGGCCTAGGCGGTGGTGGTCTTACGAACGACATCATCCGTTGGAATAGTTTTAGCAGTATTCCGCAAGAGCAGCGTAATATTAGTTCCGGGTATAGCCTAAATAAACAGTTGTCCTTTATTGGAAGGGTACAGTACAATTACGCCAATAAATATTACTTAACTGTCACCAATCGGTACGATGGAGCATCAAACTTTGCTGCCAATAAAAAATGGGGATATTTTCCGTCTTCGGCCGTAAAATGGAGAATTGCGGAGGAAGATTTCTTTAAGGACTTAGCGATATCAAAATCGGTTTTGACAGACTTATCCCTGCGTGCAAGTTATGGTCTCTCGGGCAACCAAGGTATTAGCAACTACCAATCTCTGCCTACTTTAGCCGTGGATGCGAATGCCTATGTGTTTGGTGGAGTTCCTTATTTGGGATACAAACAAGGTAACATCACCAACGACGACCTCTCCTGGGAAACCTCAAAGCAGCTAAATGTTGGGTTAGATTTTCAACTGTTGAACGGAAGAGTTGATGTGACGACGAACTATTATAAGATGCACACTAACAACCTCCTATTAACGGTGCAAACGGCTACCCAAACAGGTTACGGGAGTCGTTTAGTCAACGTTGGTAAAACGGTTTCCTCTGGATTTGAACTTGGTATTAAAGCCGATGTGGTGGATCATAAAAACTTCGGATGGAGTACTTCGTTGAATTTTAGTACCAATGATCAAGAAGTAACGGACTTGGGAACCCTTGTGATGGTTGCCCTTGATAACACGGGCTATGGAGCGACCACCAATTACCTCAAAGTTGGTGTTCCGGTTGGCGCAAATTTTGGTTTAGAATATGCGGGCGTATGGCACAATCAGCAAGAAATTGACGAGGAACTCGCCAAACCACTTCAAGACAGAACATACGTTTCGATCTCAAATTTCTATAAGCCGGGAAAACAGAAATACTACGATCATAACGGCGATGGCGAATTAAACATTGATGATTACCATTACCTTGGTACACCGAACCCTCCGATTTTTGGAGGATGGGGAAATACTCTTCGCTACAAAAACCTTTCCTTGGATATGTTTTTACAATTCCAACATGGAAGTACCATGTATAACAGTATGGAATACTTTACGGGAGTTGGTATGTATTTAACGAACCAGATGAGCTATATGAAAGATCGATGGACACCGACCAATTCGAACTCGGATATTCCAACAGTGAATTCTAGAGACAATATTCCTAGTACATACTTTTTACAGAATTCATCTTTTCTCCGATTGAAATCATTGACCTTGAATTATGACTTAAGTTCAACCATTTTCAAACAGACAGATCGCAAGTTAAATGTTTTTGTCACTGGAACTAATTTGTTCCTGTTGAGCAGTTACAGTGGTTATGACCCAGAGGTAAATTCTGCAGGAACCAGCTCTACGATTCGGGCAAAAGACAATGGAGCTTATCCAAACAGCCGAACCATTTCAATTGGCGCAAATCTTAATTTCTAATTTTTTAAAACGACCATCATGTTAAAAAATAAGTTTTTCATTCTATCCTTAATAAGTTTAACAGGCTTGAACTTAAGTTGTGAAAAGACGCTTACCGAGGAACCTCAAAGTATTATCGCACCAGATGCTTTTTTTAAAACTGTAGATCAGTGTAGACAAGCAACCAATGGGGTTTACAGTCATTTACCTGGAATTTTTAATCAAAGTGGTTTTTGGAGTGTGACCATGGTTGGAACTGATCTTTTTATGAATCAAGGGGGGAGTGCAACAGTAGATGCCATTCAAGATTATAATTTTTCTTCAGCAACTGAATCCAATAGCCATGTTGTTTGGAAAACCTGTTATGCCGCCATCAAAGATGCGAATTTTGTATTGAGTAGGATTTCAGCATCTTCAATTGAGGAAAATAGCAAGAAACAATTCTTAGGCGAAATCAAATTTTTGAGAGCCATGTATTATTATATGTTGAGCAATACATTTGGCGATGTTCCTTTGTGGACTGAGGAACTGCGTATCGAGGAGATATCCCAATTAGCTCGAAGCCCAGTGAGTGATGTGCGCAATCAAATGATCAAAGACTTACAAGATGCTGCTGCAAGTTTGCCTGTGAGCTACGATAGTAAGAATATCGGCAGGGCAACAAGTGGAGCTGCATTGACACTTTTGGCGAAGGTTCACCTATTCGCTGAAGATTGGCAAAATGCTTATCAGGTGGCAAATCAGGTAAAGGACAAAGGCTATATCTTGCTTCCCAAATATGCGGATCTGTTCGATCCATACAATAAAAGTAAAAACAATAAAGAGTCTATATTTGAGATTCAGTATAAACGCAGCGCGGAGACCAATCAAAATTTTGTGGTTAACTCGTTTTATACCTGGTTTTTTCCAACCGGCGATGCTAAAGGTGGCACGTACGCTGGCGTAAAATTCGGATCAACGATTCTACAATCCTATCCACAATTTTATCCTACTCAGCGCATGATCGATCTGTACGATCAGCAAGATGGACGTAGAGAAGTTTCATTGGCCTGGGGGTTTAATGGTCAAGAATTTAATAGAGGTTCCAAGGATGACCGACCTTGGTTTGGTCCTAAATTCTGGGATTTAACGGCGAATCGGACGGCTAGCGAGAAAAATTTCTATTTCTTACGTTATGCGGATGTCATTCTTATTTTAGCTGAGGCTGCTAATGAATTGGGAAATAGTGCTCAAACGATTGAACACCTTAATTTGATCAGGACAAGAGCAGGGATACCTGTGTTATCGAATACGTTTAATCAACAAGAATTAAAAGCGATGATTATGGAGGAACGTGCAAAAGAATTCGTCGGTGAATTTCAAAGAAAATGGGATCTTAGCCGCTGGAATCAATTAGTTCCAGCCATTCAAGGCATATCTTTTGATAATGTGGAGGGTGCAAAAAATGTTAAGGCGCATCATGTTTTATTCCCTGTTCCATATGATGAAATCATAAAAAATGTCAATCTTACGCAAAACCCTGGATACAATTAACTGCGTTGAACAGATCAATTCAGAGCCTTTAGGATAACCTGTCTTTCTGTGAAAAGTAGGCTCTAATCAGGTTGTATTTATGATACCCAAAAGGACGTCTTTGAAATCTTATTCGAAGGCGTCTTTTTATTTTAAGTGACCCTTAAAAAATAATTATAACCAAAAAGATAATATTTTTCCTTTAAAAATCTTCTAATTTAATTTTTTACACAACAAATAGCGTATTCTTTAGGGTTCTTGCTTAATCGTTTTATCTTCAATACGAATGATTTTATTGGGTAACTGCTTTAATATTAAGTAGTAAAGATTGTCGATTTATACAGGACGGTACAGGACAGTCCTTTGTAAAGGATGCGATATATTTGGCAAATAAGGATGTAAAACTAACCGCATCTTTTTTCTTAATGATAAGAATATAACCAATTTAACCAGACTATTTTCAGCATTACGTATGGAATAATCTACAGTACCTAAATTATTAAATCTATGATCAGAAACCTCTCATTTAAGATGCGTCTCGTTCATGTATTATTTTTTGCTATGCTGTCAACAATCGCGTTTGTCAGTTCTTGTAAAGATGATAATGACGTCGGGACAACAGAAATCCCTTATGATTCTAACAAACCCATTAAATTAGATCTAGTTTATCCAGATTCTGGAAAATACCTTGAAAAGGTAATGATAACTGGAGATAACTTTGGGACCGATCCTAAACAAATCAGGGTCTGGTTTAACGGAAGAAAAGCAGCCGTTGTGGGATCAACAGGAAATAGAATGTACGTATTGGCTCCCCGATTACCGGGTGATACTTGTAAAATCTCTGTCGCTATTGGAAGTGATTCAATTATTTACAATAAAGACTTTTATTATAAAACTTCGGTTACCGTTACAACGATCGCAGGAAACGGCAGCAGAGCGAGCTATCGCGATGGTGATTTAACGCAATCAATTGTTGCCCCTCGATATTTATGTGTAGATAAGGAAGATAATATTTTTATTATCAATAGGGTGCCTGATATGTATCATGTTGCACGAATAGACGAGGAGAAAAACGAATTAATCACAGTGGCCAGGAATGTTATTGCCAATGTTCCGGCGGCTGATCCAGAAACTGGCGTCATCAGTTTCCCTACAGAAACTACAGTAGGTTCTTATTATTCCCTGGACCCAAAAGAATTTTGGGGACCCAGGATCCGGGAGATGAAATGGCCAGCCACAGGTGATCGACCAGACAATGGATGGAAGCATTCCATGGTGTTCAATCCGAGTGATGGATATATTTATACGCGGTATTATTATGGACATATTGTGAAAATTAATCCAAAAACCTACGAGGTAGAAACGATTTACAAGACTGAACAAGGTGACAGTTATGGACTGACTTTTAATCCTACTAATCCAAACGTATTGTATATTTCATTTTTTGGTAATTCAGGCGTGAATGCGAATAGTATTTGCAGTATTGATGTAACAAATCCTGAAAACTCCTTTAAGAAGTTGTCTGGATCTACTGCCGGAGGGCATCGGGATGGGAAATTGGAAGTTGCTCAATTTAGAAACCCAGAACAGATTTTCACGGATGCTGATGGAAATATGTACATCGCAGATAGTGGGAATCATTGTATCCGAAGAATTAATCCAGAGGGTTTAGTTGAAACGGTATTGGGAATGCCGGGTACCGCAGGATGGCGAGATGGGGGAAAGGAAGATGCCTTGTTTAATAACCCAACAGGAATTGGAATTAGTAGCGATGGATCTGTCTATGTCGCGGATTTCAATAATAACAGAATCAGAAAGCTATCCATTAATTAAGAACGATTAATTAACCTAGAAATGAAATTAAAAAACCTATACATATGGGTACTGCTATTAGTATCCGTGGTTTTTACAGCATATGGTCAAGAAAACTTTCAAATCGCTGGCGTTGTAGTGAATGAAGCAGACCAACCTATTGCTAGTGTAACCATTTATCTTCGTGATAAAGTAAGTATCGGTACCTCCACCGATGACAATGGGAAGTTTACAATAAAAGCTTCTAAAGGAGATATGTTAGTCTTTAAACATGTTGGCTATAAGGATATTGAATACCTGGTGGTCGAAAATAAATCTGATTTAAAGATTCAGTTTACGGAAAAGGCTGAGGCTATCGACGAGGTCGTGGTGGTAGGCTTGGGTCAGCAACGGAAAATATCGAATGTGGCTGCCGTGACAAGTGTTGATGTCAAAACCTTACAAACCCCCGCAGCCTCTATCGCTAATTTATTAGGGGGTAGAGCGGCAGGAGTTATCTCCCTTCAAGGTAGTGGAGAGCCTGGAAAAAACATTTCGGAGTTTTGGGTTAGGGGTATTGGTACATTTGGTGCAAACTCGAGTGCTTTGGTATTAATTGATGGGCTGGAAGGAAATATTAACACCATCGACCCGGCCGACATTGAGAGCTTTTCCATCCTTAAAGATGCCTCGGCAACAGCCGTATACGGTGTCAGAGGTGCAAATGGTGTGGTTTTAGTAACAACCAAACGTGGACAGGCTGGTAAATTAAGTATAACGGGCCGTGTAAATGCCTCGGCGAATTACCTTCCAAGATTACCAAATTACCTTAGGGCTTTTGACTATGCGCAACTGGCCAATGAGGCTCGCGTGGTCAGAGGCGAGACTGCGATTTATTCTGATGTAGAATTAGACATCATTCGTGATGGACTGGATAGAGATATTTATCCCGATGTGAGTTGGCAAGATCAAGTTTTACGCGATAATGCATTTAGGAGAAGTTTTTACGCAAGTGCTAGAGGCGGTGCGCAAGTAGCTCGGTATTTCTTGAGCTTGGGGATGAGTGATGAAACAGCCGCTTATAAATTTGATAAAAACAGTGTTTACGCTTCTAATGCAGGATACAAAACCTACAATTACAGGACAAATATAGATTTAGAACTTTCTCCTACCTCTACTTTATACTTTGGTACTGATGGCTTTTTATCGGTAAATAATTCTCCTGGAGTGGCCGATACAGATTACATATGGTATGCCCAGTCTAATTTAAACCCGCTTCTTATTCCAACAGTGTATTCTGATGGAAAACTTCCGGCCACCTCCACAACCGGCTCTCTAAGATCTCCTTTGGTGATGATAAACAACATGGGACGCCGTTCAAACCAAGAGTTTAGGGGCAAATTCACGTTGGCTCTAGATCAAAAGTTGGATTTTATTTTAAAAGGATTGAAAATCAGAGGACAAGGAGCCTATGATATTGTTAGTTGGTTTAACGAGACCAGGTTACTCTCCCCGGCTTTGTATCAGGCTGTAGGACGTGATCAACAGGGAGAACTAATAACAATTGAGCGCTCCCCGGCAGCAACTGTCAGTTATGGACGAGGAACCAATCAATATAGAAAATATCATTTTGAGAGCACCTTAAATTATGAGAAACGCATTGGAGAGGACCATCGAACTTCCGGACTAGTGTATTATTATTTAAGTGATCAGAAAGAAGCGAATAAAAGCAATAACAATTTAAGTGCTATTCCGATCCGTTATCAAGGTGTTTCCAGTAGGTTTACTTACGGCTTTAGAGATACCTATATGGTTGACTTTAACTTCGGGTATACGGGGTCTGAAAACTTTCAACCAGGAAAACAATATGGTTTCTTTCCCTCTGTAGCAGGAGGATGGGTACCCTCTAATTATGAATTCGTGAAAGATAATCTTCCATGGATCAGTTTATTGAAATTCAGAGGATCTTATGGTACTGTGGGTAATGATCGAATCACCAATGACCGCAGGTTTCCATATTTGACAATGGTAGATGATTACCTTACTTCTCCTTGGGGTTCTTCGGCAATCATGGAGGCTGTAAATGAGAATGTGATTGGTGCAGATAATCTGCAGTGGGAAAAAGCTTTAAAAGCTAACATCGGAATGGAATTGAATCTATTTAACGATAAATTGAATTTTATTGTCGATGTGTTCAATGATCAGCGAAATGGAATTTTCATGCAACGGGTTCAAGTTCCGGAATACGCTGGTCTGATCACGATGCCTTTTGGGAATGTGGGAAGAATGAAAAGCTTAGGAGCTGACGGTAGCGTAACGTACAAGCAAAATATAAATGAAGATATGAATTTTACCATTCGAGGTAACTTTACATATTCCAAGAATAACGTACAAAACTGGGAGGAGGCCAATCCGAAATACCCTTATCAAGAAATTTCAGGTTACCCTTACGGATCAGTTAGAGGATACCAAGCCTTGGGGTTATTTAAGGACTGGGATGATGTGAACAATAGTCCTGCTCAATTTGGTAAGGTCATGCCTGGTGACATTAAATACAGGGATATCAATGGAGATGGTACCATCAATACGGACGATAGAGTGCCTATTTCACAGAGCCGTTTTCCGTTGCTTATGTATGGGTTTGGGGGAGAGTTTAGCTATAAAGACATAACCTTAGGGGTTTTGTTTAAAGGAACCGGCGAGACAGATTTCTTTTATTCAGGCAATGGCATCGGAACAGGATATGTGCCTTTTTATGCAGGCGTAAATGGGAATGTTTTGGATATTGCCAAAGATCCAAGCAACCGTTGGATTCCAAAAGAATATGCTTTAGAGAACGGAATCGATATGTCACTTGCTGAAAACCCCAATGCGAGATTTCCAAGATTAACATATGGCAACAACAATAATAATTCACAACTTTCCGATTTTTGGAAGGGAGATTCTCGCTATTTGAGGTTGCAGGAAGTAAACCTTAATTATAATTTGAGAGCGCCTTTTTTACAACGAATGAAAGTGTCATCTATTGATATGCAATTTGTAGCCAATAACCTGATCATTTGGGATAAAGTGAAATTATTTGATCCGGAAATTGCCTCTAGAAATGGAGAGGTATATCCAATACCAACTTCATTTATCCTGCAATTGTATATTAATTTATAATCCTAGAAATTATGAAGTTATTGAATATAAATAGAAATAAAATAGTTGCAATACCCTTATTTATTTTAATGGTATTTAGCACGTTTTCCTGTAAGAAATTTTTGAGTGTTGACAATTATTTTAGCGATGAATTAAAGTTAGATACGGTCTTTGCGCAAACTCGTTACATAAAAGCTTATTTATGGGGGACAGCAGGGATGTTTCCCGATGAAGGTAGGCTTCAGAACGGCAGTCATACCCCGGGTCCTTTTGCAACCGATGAAGGGTTTACTTCATTTTTGACCAGTAGTGGATATAGTGGGATGCGCTTTGTATTGGGGGAAATAACAGCAAGCAGTCTGCACTCTATGCACCAATGGGGTGGCTATTATAAAATCATCCGAAAATGCAATACCATTTTTACCCGCATTGATGAGGCTAAGGATATGGAAACTGAGGATCGGTTCTCTATTCTTGCAAATGCCCGTTTCATACGAGCATATGCTTACTACAATATCTTAATGGATTTTGGTCCGCCTATTTTATTAGGGGATGATGTCATTGAATCTAACGCAGCGTTGGAAGCATACGACCGGCCAAGAAGTACATATGATGAGGCGGTAGAATACATCTGTTCTGAGCTTGAAACGGCTGCCGCCTTTTTGCCAAGTTCCCTACCTTTAGTCGAGTTTGGTTTACCAACCAAGGGCGCAGCTTACGGACTAATCGCCCGGATTCGTTTAATTCATGCCAGTCCATTGTTTAATGGGGGGCCTGCAGCACGTTCTTATTTTGGGACGTGGACAAGATCGAGTGATAATGCATTTTATGTTTCACAAACCTATGATGAAAAAAGATGGGCCGTTGCTGCCGCAGCAGCCAAACGCATTATAGACTTAGGAGAAACGGGAATGTTTCGTTTACATACCGTTCCTGCGGATTCGGAAACTCCGGCTTTACCGACAGGCGTAACCTCTGATCCAAATTATTACCAACAATGGCCCAATGGGGCCGCTGGTATTGACCCATACCGTTCGTATTCTGAGATGTTCAATGGAGAAGCGGTAATACCGGTAAACCCTGAATACGTTTGGGGAAGACGCAGTGGTTTTTTAATCCAGGAAACCAGGATGTCGTTTCCTCAAAAATTGGATGGGTGGAATGGAACAAGTATTCCTCAAAAAATTATCGACAATTATACGATGGTAGATGGAAGAGATATTGCGAACTCTAGTCCTGATTACCCGTATACTGAAACTGGATTCACCAATGCTGCGAAAGTCTTTTCAGGTTATAGGTTGAATGCAAATGTTAGCAATATGTATGCAAATCGTGAAGCTCGATTCTATGCGAGTATTGGCTTTTCTGGTGCTTATTGGCCAATGACTTCCTCCACATCGTCGGGATATTACAATCAAACCATCGAATATTATTTCGATTCGCCAAATGGCAAAGGATCGGTGAGTAGCCCTGTTGATTTTCCCATTACAGGTTATGTGTTAAAAAAATATATACATCCAACGGATGCTTGGGGAGGAACCAATGCACGTAGAATGGATAAAGCATTCCCTATTATTCGTTATGCAGAAATTTTACTCTCCTATGCCGAGGCCTTAAATAATTTAGACGGATCGCATACTGTTGAGTTGGACGGTGCTTCCCATACTTTTTCGAGAGATATGGAACAAATAAAAAAATATTTCAATCTAATAAGATATAGAGCGGGCATACCTGGGATAAGCGGTAACGAAAATAAAGCAACCATGCAACGTTTAATAGAGAAGGAAAGAATGATAGAATTCCTTTTTGAAAATAGAAGGTATTACGATGTGAGAAGATGGGGTATCATGGAAGAGGTCGAGAGTGAGCCTATCAGGGGCATGAACATCGAGGGATCCAGGGATGTTTACTTCAACAGAGTGATACCAAATACATCCAGAATTGGGGCTCGAATCGTGAATAAAAGGTTGGCATTTTTGCCTATTCCATTGAATGAAATAAGATTATTACCGTCCTTGGATCAGAATCCAGGTTGGGAAAATTAATAACCATTTGAAATTTATTATGAAGAAATTAACAATAAAACAGCGTAAAGCTAAAATGACTATAGTTTGTTCTTTTTTAGGGATTTCAATAGGCATGATGGGTTTGCAGTCTTGTAATGATAATGAAGTTTTTGAGAAAGAACAATACAAAAATGTCTTTGCTTTAATTAGCGAATCGGATAACGTATTGCGAAAATTTCATTTTTTAGGTAAAGAATCGACAGGTTATGTTGCTGGATCATTGGGCGGCACAGAGGCAACAGATAAAGACATTGTGGTTAGCTTGGTCCAGGATAATAGTTTAATTGAGCGATTTAACAAAGTGAATTACGATACCGATGTGTCCAAATACGCTAGGGCAATGCCTGCGGATAAATACGATATGCCGGAGATGCAGTTTACAATTCCTAAAGGTGAAATTAGTGGGAGACTTCCCATAACAATCAGACCGGACGGTCTTTCCCCGGATTCTTCTTATTTCATTGCCTTACGCGTGAATTCGTTTTCTGCCTACGAGGCGAATCCTGAAAAAAGTTTTATTCTTTATCGTATAAAGACCAAGAACGCCTATGCCCTGTCTGATGGCAGTACAATTTATAGCATGCGTGGTAAGTACAGGCAACAAGGATCTGTCTCAGAGTTGGAAATGCCTGGGAATAAAATAATGCATCCTATTACAGCAAATAGTATTCGTGTAATGGCCGGAAATGAAGCTTATGAATCTAATGTGAATGTTTTTAACCGAGCAGCCATTACCGTTACAGTGGGTGAGGACAATAAGGTTACCATTACACCTTATCGAAACCTTGAGGTAACCCAAGTAGATGGAGATCCTGATTTTCCCAATATCTTCAAAATTGAAGATGATGGGTTTAAAACATACAAGACCTTCTTGTTAAGGTACAATTATGTATCAGGGAACACTGTGGTAGAATTCAAAGAGGAGTTAAGATTAGAGTTTAAAGAAGAAGATGAAGTGGAGAATTAATTCCCTTCATGATTTCAAACAATTAAAATAAAAACGAATGAACACAGGTATTTTAAGGTTCGGATTAGGAATAAGTTTGATTCTAATGCTTTTTAGTTGTGATGAGTACATCCGGACAGAAGTTGTCAAGGAAATCTATGTGAATAAATCTACGCTCAATGGATTTGTTGGCGATGAGATTCAATTGCTTGCTAGTCCAACGGATGGCTCTTACCAGTTCCAATGGTCTTCAGAGGATCCTAAAATAGCAACAGTTAGTAATGAGGGAAAGGTGAAGTTAATCGGCGAAGGATTTACAAATATAGTCGTCAATGCCGGTGAAATATCCAGTAAAGTCGAAGTTTATTCCGTGGTTCGCATCCCATTATTGGATATAGCCCTAAGCGATGAATTGGTGGAACTTGTTCCAAATGCGACCAAAACAATAAATACGCAACTTATACCCGATAACGCCAATGATCTGGCAGAGGCAATTTGGAGTTCTGAGAACAACAACATCGCCACTGTTAACGAAAAAGGACAAATTGTAGGTGTTGCAGAAGGTGAAACCTATGTAAGGTATACCATAGGAGATATCATTAAAAAGGTAAAGGTGTCTGTATCATTTACTCGGCCATTCAATGGTCCACATATTCTAAAAGCGGGCGTTGAAAAAATTATTATGGCTGCTGATTTTGATTTTGGCGGACTTGGTTGGGCCTTTAATGATAATGCTGCGAATCCTATTGGAAACGATAATTATAGAAAAGGAAAAGGTGATTCAGGAAGTTTGCCAGTAGAAATTGAAGGAGATGGAAATAATATAGGCTATGTGAACCCGGGGGATTGGTATCAATACACCGTGGAGGTACAGGACGCCGGCATTTACTTGTTTGATGCCTCCTTATCAGCCAACGGCAATGGGAAATATCATATTGAAGTAGACGGTGTAGACCTTACGGGAAGCATTGATGTGCCTAGTAACGGCAGCTGGTCAAGTTGGTTGTATAATCCTGGAACACCTAAGCAAATAAATCTAGCGCAAGGAACCAGGAAAATTAAATTTGTTACGGATCAATCAGGTTTTAACCTAAGAGCATTGAGGTTTAGGAAATTAGATTAGAATAATTCGTTTCCTAGCACGTTTTTTTATATTCCTTGCTGAATGGCACCAATAGACAGATTTTTTCTGTCTATTGGTCTTTATAAGGAGCGTTCCCATTTGGTCTGGACAAGGCTAATGGCTAAGAAAATGAAATGTAAAGAATCGTAGAAGACTGGCTTTTTGAAATTATGACCATCAAGATATGGAATCTTGATTGCTAAATCTTAACTTTGTTTTATGTCGAAGAACCTACAGGTAACAATAGATAAGGATTCCGGTTTTTGTTTCGGGGTTGTTTATGCCATTGATATGGCAGAGGAGATCCTAGAAGAGGATGGATATCTGTATTGTTTGGGAGATATTGTACACAACGATGAGGAGGTCGCCCGCTTAAAAGCCAAGGGGCTTCGCATCATTGCTCATGAGGATTTGCATCATCTTGAAAATGAGAAAGTATTAATTCGTGCGCATGGAGAGGCTCCTCAGACATACAGGACGGCTTTAGAAAATAACATTACATTAATAGACGCATCCTGTCCAGTTGTTTTGAAATTGCAAAACAGAATCAAAACCTCGCATGATGCAAAGGAACAGATTTTGATTTTTGGAAAACATGGACATGCTGAGGTTATTGGCCTGCAGGGACAAACCAACAACGAGGCCATTGTTTTTCAAGACATCAGTGAACTTGATCATGTTGAGCTTCCCTCCAAATTTACCCTATATAGTCAAACCACTAAAAGTGTGGATAAATTCTACGCCATTAAGGAGGAACTCCTTGAGCGCGGGTATGAACTTAAAGCCAACGATACCATTTGCAGACAGGTTTCCAACCGCTATGATGACCTTGGAACGTTTGCTAAACAATACGACAAAATAATTTTTGTTTCCGGTAAGAAATCCTCCAATGGCAAGGTTCTTTACGATGTGTGTAAACAGGTAAATCCAAACTCTTTTTTTATATCCGATCCAGATGAGCTGGATCCCAGCTTGTTTACTCCGAATGAAACCATTGGTATTTGCGGCGCAACCTCCACACCCATGTGGCTGATGGAAAAGGTGAAGCGGACCATAGAAACCTTCTAATCGTCATTTTAATATAAAATTCAATACGACAGCTCTTTAAATTTGAAGGGTACCCCTGTTTTGCTGTAAATAATCGTTAATTTTGCAAGTAGTATGAGTCATAATAAACAAGCAAAAAAGGGTGTTTTGTTAGTGCAATTGGGTACGCCAAACGCTCCTACAAAGGATCAGGTTGGGAAATATCTAACGGAGTTTTTAATGGATCCACGCGTAATGGATATTCCTTATTTTTCTAGAACCTTGTTGGTGAAGGGAGTGATTGTTCCTAAAAGAGCTCCATTATCTGCTCATACGTATTCAACAATTTGGGATCAAACAACAGGATCCCCCTTGATGCATTACAGTGTGTTGCAAAAAGATATGCTTCAGAAAGAACTTGGAGAGCAGTACCATGTAGAATTGGCCATGCGCTATCAAGAACCTTCTCTGCAGAAAGCAATGAAAAACTTAGAAGGGATGTTTTTAGATTCATTGCAAGTGATTCCTATGTTTCCGCAATATGCCTCGGCAACTACTGGTTCGATTATTGATCGTGTAATGGAGTTAATGCGTGGTTGGCAATACTTTCCCAAATTAAGTTTTGTGAGTAGTTATTGCGATAACCCTTTGATGATAGATGTCATCGCTGAGCATGCAAATAAATTTGATTTGGAAGCCTACGATCATTTTTTGTTTAGTTATCACGGTTTACCCGTACGACAGCTATCCAAGATTGATCCAAAAAAGGAGTTGGATTGTCCTGATAATGGCTGTCAATCGTGTCAAGATAAATTGAACTCCTTTTGTTATTTATCTCAGTGTTACGCCACAACACGGGCTATTGTTTCTAAATTGAATATACCCAAAGAAAAGCATACGGTTTGCTTTCAATCCAGGTTGGGTAAGACTCCCTGGGTGCAACCATATACTTCGGATACCTTGCGTGATTTAGCGGGCAAAGGCATAAAGAAATTGTTGGTATTTAGTCCTGCTTTTGTGGCAGATTGCATTGAAACACTGGACGAGATTCAGGTCGAATATGCAAATGAATTCAAACAATTAGGTGGGGAGCAGGTTCATATGGTGGAGAGTTTAAATAACAATCCAAAATGGATCCAGGCGCTCAAAGGAATGATTTTGGAAAATAGAAATTAAAGATGTTAAAATTAAATGTAGTCATATTACTTTTATTAGATTTTTACATTTTCTTTGCTCTTCGGGCAACGAAGATAGAATTTATAAAAACTAAATGGTTCTCTTTCGTTTGGTGGGGATATTCGATTAGCTTGCTTATCGGACTATTGATCTCATTTACCTATTCGATCCCACTTATGGTTCGATCGATCATATTGGTCGCTTTTTTTATCACAGCGGTGAGTAAGTTTATTTATGCTTTTGTTTTACTGATCGACGACCTTCGCCGTGGAGGTATTTGGTTTAAACGGATATTTTCTAGAAAACCACAAACCGATGCCAAAGAAATTATTCAAGAACTGCAAGAACCCTTACCGGAGGTTCCTAGAAAAGGGATTTCGCGGTCTGATTTTTTGTTGAAATCCGGACTGATTGTCGCCTCTTTACCTATGTTGCCTTTAGCATGGGGAGTTATTTCGACGGCTTATGATTATCGGGTTCGCCGGTTAAAACTTGTTTTGCCAAATTTGCCAAAAGAATTTTATGGATTAAAAATTGCGCAGATTTCTGATGTACATTCTGGATCGTTTTATAATAAAACTGCTGTTCAAGGAGGTGTGGATATGCTACTGAACGAAAAACCAGACGTCATATTTTTTACTGGTGATTTGGTGAATAATGTTGCTTCCGAGATGAGAGACTATCAAGATATCTTCAGTAAAGTAAAGGCACCTTTGGGCGTTTATTCTACTTTGGGAAATCATGATTATGGCGATTATTACTATGGACCTACCGATTCTCCCGCCAAGAGGAAGAACCTTCAGGATGTTATTGAGACGCACAAGGTGATGGGCTGGGACTTGTTAATGGACGAAAACAGAACGCTTAAAATCGGTCAGGATGAGCTTTCAATCGTTGGTGTTCAAAATTGGGGTACAGGAAGATTTCCAAAAAAGGGAGATATCCAAAAAGCATTGATTGGGACGCAGGATAAGCCTGTTAAATTGTTATTATCTCATGATCCATCTCATTGGCGAGCGGAAGTGTTGGATACCGATATAGATGCGATGTTTGCCGGACATACTCATGGGATGCAATTTGGAGTTCGTGGAGTAGATTTCCAATGGAGCCCTGCAAAATATATTTACAAGGAATGGGCTGGTTTATACCGGGAAGATCATTCTCAATTATATGTTAATACAGGTTATGGTTTCCTAGGTTACCCCGGAAGGGTAGGCATTGCTCCTGAGATCACCGTATTTGAATTGGTTAATGCTTAGTGCAGATTATTAAATGGGCATTTGAGATCACCGTTAGAGGAGCTGGACGCTTGAATTGCCGCTGCCTTGCTGCTACTGGGTGAGTTTATAAATATATTCTTCAATTTCTGTTTGCCGAGCATTGGCAAATCCTTTGTCTGTACCTATTTTTAGAAAACCGCATTTCTCTAACACCTTTTGTGAACCATAATTGTCAAATGCAACGCGTGCGCGCAACGGTCTTGTTTGTTCAATTGTCAGAAATTTTTGGAGAGCTGCGGTGGCAACGCCCTGTCCCCAAAACTTTTTATCGATCCAATAGGTAATTTCTGCATCATCTTCCAGTATGAATTTTGCGATGCTTCCTGAAATTTCGCCATTCACCTTTATTGTCCTCGTATTGATGGTGGGATCCATCAAATGTTTTGTGTATTTCTCAATATAAGCCGTTTTATCGTTTGGGTCCTTGGCTGTGAAAGCGGCTAGATGGTTCGCTTCTTTATCCAGCTGAAACTCAAAAAATGCATTTAAATCATCATTCTCTGTTTCCTCTAATGTGATGTAGTTTGTCTTCATAATTTCGATATTTTGAAATGGTTTATTGTTTCCAAATGCTCAATTCTAAGTGCAAAATATCGCACTTAAGTGAGTTATGAAACCGTTTGAAAAACAAGGTAAGTTACTGATAATTTAAAATTTTGTTTTACACTTTTACCATGTTTAAGCGGAGATTTGAAAACCTAGCCTCTCAGCATGCATTGTAGTGGGTAATTTAGTTGGTTGGTAAGTTCCCAATGGTTATACTTGTTGAAAAAGTCAAAACGGTTGTAAAATCTATATTTACAACCGTTTTGACTTTTTTAATCTTTGATGATTTTTGCGGAATTAATTTTAAACATTCTCAAGCACCTACCAAGAGTGGTAAACGAGAATCTATGTTTCTAACCAAAAAACCGCTCGGTATCAAAGCCATGTTCTGTGAGCACCTCAGCTGGAACACCGTTCCATACGCCGGGTTTATTGCCTTGATAACCGATGTCTTTAACGCCAATCTCACTGGTATAGAATCCAGATGCCGTTAAATTTCGCATCAAAGAAAAGAATGCAACACCTTGGCCCATTTCCGGTTTTGCCTTTGCAGGATATGCTATTTGATCAACTAGAGCAATTTGTTGCTCTTTCTTACATTTGATAAATGCATTTCCGTAGTTTTTTTGTGAGTATACATCGAGCCATTTTAGGCCACCACGCATGGGTATTTTGTTACTTGGTATGTCCTTTACGATGAATTCTATAAATTCCGGAACTTTCGCCTCAGATGCGCTCGGCGAGATCTCATCCTTTGGTATAATGATATCAGCTAGCACGGTAATGGTTGCCATTTCATGTTCAGAGAAAAAGGTCTCTTCATGCAGTCGCTTGTTTCGTTCAAATTCGAAGTCTTGGACTCCGGGGTGTTTGTCTGAATCTGCAGCAAGTTTTCCTTGATCCTGCTTATTTTCAGTATTACACGAACTTGCAATGACTCCAGAACCCGCTGCAAGTAAACCTAATGCTTTTAGTGAATCTCTTCTATTCATAATTTTTTGAGATTAGCTATTTAATTTTTTCTTTTCTTGGAGGATGTATTCCGCAGTTCGCATAGAAAGTGCCAAAATAGTCCACGTTAAGTTTTTATCTCCTTGTTGTACAAAAGGACCGGCATCTACCACATAGAGGTTTTTGCAATCATGTGCTTGTCCCCATTTGTTTAGCACAGATGTCTTTGGATCATTACCCATGCGGGTGGTACCACCTTCATGAATAATTTTTCCAGGTGCCTCTAATCCATACAAGGTATCCGCTCCAGGGATATTGGAGGTGATCACAGCGCCCATTTCATGCATGATACTTTGAAAAGTCTCTTGCATGTGTTTGGCTTGAGCAACCTCTTCATTAGCCCATTTGTAATGAAAACGTAGGGTTGGTATACCGAATTTATCTACTCCATTCGGGTCTATCTCGCAATAATTGTCCTTACGAGCAAGTGCGGTTCCACGGCCAGCCATTCCAACATTTGCACCGTAAAAGCGGCGATAATCTTTTTTCAATTCAGCGCCATATCCTCCTGCATCTTTATGTTCACCATTCTTTGCCGGCACAGAGCCGTTTACACTAGGAACCCAGTTCATAAAGCCATAGGATGGCATATGTAAACCTCCGCCATATTCAATGTGATACCCTCTTGGGAAATTAAGTTTGGAATTGTCACCCCACCATGGCGAGTAAATATGTACGCTTCCTGCTCCGTCTTCGTTGTATCGTTTTCGGTCTAAGAGTTGAGGTAAAAATCCCCCTAAACTCGCTCCAGTTGAGTCGTGTAAGTATTTTCCAACTAAGCCGCTGCTATTACCTGCTCCTGCGGGATGAGCTTTGGACTTTGAATTTAGCATTAAGCGTGCGCTTTCGCACGCGCTTGCACCCAATATTACCGTTTTTCCTTTTACGGCATATTCCTGAAGATCTTTGGTATTTAAGTAGGAAACTCCGGTTGCTAGTCCTTCATCATTGGTTAGAATTTCGCGGACCATGGCATTGTCAATCAATTTTAGATTTCCAGTCTTCATCGCTGGAATCACCAAGCATGATGAGGATGAGAAATCCCCATACACTTTACAAGATCTTCCACATTGTCCACAATAAAAACAAGTACCTCTGCCTTTTATTTCGGGTGAAGATTCTGTCAATACTGCTCCACGTCCCGGGATTACTGGAACTCCAGCTTTTCGGGCTCCTTTTGATATGTATAGTTCGTTCAGTCTCGGTTTTGGTGGCTTCATGAAAATTCCATCCGGTTCGTTTGGAATTCCTTCCACACTACCATACACACCGATCATCCGGTCTACTCGGTCATAAAATGGTTTTACTTCATCATAACTGATTGGCCATGCATCGGTAATGCCGTCTTTTGGTTTGAAATCATCTGGACCCATTCTTAATGAAATACGTCCCCAATGGTTCGTACGTCCCCCCAGCATTCTAGCCCGAAACCAGGCGAATTCAGTGCCTGCAACGCTGCTATAGGGCTCCCCATCAAGTTCCCATCCGCCATATGCGGCATCAAAATCCCCAAATGGTCGAGTTGTTGAGGCACCACGACGTGGTGATTCCCATGGCCATTTAAGTTGAAGGGCATCCTTGGCTGGGTCAAAAAATGGTCCGGCCTCAAGCATCAACACTTTTAAACCCGCTTCAGCCAAAATGTAACCAGCCATACCGCCACCGGCGCCAGAACCAACAATTATGGCATCAAAAACTTCTGGATTTTCTTTAATCTGATAACTACTCATTACTCTCTTTCGATCAATTTACACCTAGATTTATTGTCTTTGGAGCTAATTTGTGCTAACTCCATTTAGCAATGTACTAAAATTATAAAAGAATTGGATAAGGTCGCCCTGTTAAACGTATTATTTTTGATACTTAATCAGGCAAAAATGAGCTAAACAAATAGTGATTTTTAATGACTTCAGCGGCTCGAAAAGGGGAGAATGTTTTTATTAAAAATTTTATTTTATTTTCTGGCAACCGGGTGATTCCTCTTCGCAGGATTGTTAAATCAGTATTTTGTTCTTTTTTGTCTTTAATTTTTTTTTCAAAAACATTCGACGAGCACGTGATAACTATCCTCTTTGTCACCCAAATTTGGGGTGAATTCTAAAAGGAAATGGCTTGCTAAATTTTTTTATTTTTTTTATTCTTCAGCTTTCTTTTTTTTAGATTTAAAATGAGTTTTCCTGTTTTTTCGAAAAATTAATGTACCTTAATGTTTTGATTAACCGATTTAGTTAAGTTTAAACTCATATTTTCAGTTTGTTTAATTCCAATCACTCGTGTCTACATTCTGCTTTGTTTTGGAATGTTTTAACCTGTATGTTTGGGTAAACCTAGAAAGCGTTATTTTTATTAATTTGTATGATTTCCACGCCTTATAAAACTTTTCTATTGCCGAGCCTGCTTTTGATGCTGAGTGCTTGTTCTTCTAGTTTTACAAAAAGTACGCAGGAAGGTAAGTTGCCTGCTGCAAGTAGGTATACCAATCCTGTATTCGAACCTGTCCTGGCTGATCCTTCGGTTTTTCGAGACCCTTTGAGTAAAAAATTCTATGCCTATGGGACGCAAGATAATTGGAATGATGGAAAGGGATCCAAACTGGTCCCTATTCTGGAGTCCACGGACATGATGAATTGGAGCTATGTTGGAGAAGCGTTATCTGAACGGCCAACCTGGAAAAAAAAGGGAGGGATATGGGCTCCAGATGTCCACCTTGTGGATGGGAGATACCATATGTATTACTCGTATTCCACCTGGGGAGATCCCAATCCGGGTATTGGTTTGGCCATAGCAGATTCTCCAAAGGGACCTTTTGTAGATCAGGGTATGCTCTTCAACAGCAAACAAATTGATGTTCCTAATTCGATCGATCCATTCTATATTCAAGATAAAGGTCAAAAATATATTTTTTGGGGTAGTTTTAGTGATGCTCCCAATCAGGGAATATATGCTATTGAACTTCAAAAAGATGGCAAAGCTATTGGAAGAAACAAAAAACATAAGATAGCCGCTGGAGATTTTGAGGCTTCGACCCTTTATAAACGAAAAGGCTATTATTATTTCATAGGTTCAAAAGGTTCTTGTTGTGAAGGTGTTAAAAGTACGTATCATGTCTTGGTTGCCCGTTCTAAAAACCTACTGGGGCCCTATTTGGATAAGCAGGGGCGGGATATAAAAACACGTGGAAATGGGACGCTTTTGCTTAAAGGAAATGATCGTTTTGTAGGTACCGGTCACACCTCTGGGATTGTTCAGGATGATCTCAAGGGAGATTGGATCTATTATCATGCCATCGATGCCAGTCAGGGGAAGTTGGCTAACGGAACAAACCGGCGGGTATTGATGATGGATAAATTGTCCTGGAAAGAAGGTTGGCCTTTTATAGCGGAAACTACACCTTCAACGAATGCCCTATCTCCTGTAATTAACTCCTTAAAATAAACGATAAATGATACGTGTAAAATATAACTTTTGGTTACCAGTCTTAACGCTGGTTTTTACATTCTTTTCCCAAAAAGGGCTGGCTCAGGAATTACCTGGAAATCCTTTGGATGTAGCTTTGGGCGACCCTTATATTCTTTTCGATGAATCCAGCGGGATGTATTATATGTATGGAACCGGAGGAACCCACAATGGTTTTGTGGCTTATTCGTCTAAAGATTTAAAAGAATGGAAGTTGCAGGGCGAAATTTACAGCAATAAGCAAGAAAAATCTTGGGGTACCAAAGATTTTTGGGCTCCTGAGGTCTATAAATGGGGGGATAAATTTTATTTATTTTACAGTGCACATTGGAAGAATAACCCTGGTGATGAACTGGAAAATTATAAAATTGGCGTGGCCCAGGCAAGCAGTCCTTTAGGACCTTTTAAGGACATGACCGGTGAACCTTTGTTTGATCCGGGGTATCCGATTATAGATGCGAACGTTTTTGTGGATGATGATGGGAAAATGTATTTGTATTACTCCAGATGTTGCTACAAACATCCGGTTGAATCTGAAATCGCGCAATGGGCCAAAAAACACAATGGTTACCAGGAAATAGAAGAGAGTTGGGTTTATGGCGTTGAACTTTCCAAAGACCTCACAGGGGTGATTGGCGAACCTAAGCTTTTGCTAAGACCTCCGCTTAAAATGGACGATAAACAGGCCACCTGGGAAAGTCAATCTGTTCTACAAGCTGAAATTAATAGAAGGTGGACAGAGGGATCTTACCTGTTGAAAAAAAATGGCATTTATTATATGATGTATTCTGCAAATCATTATGCCGGACCGCATTATGCGGTTGGTTATGCGACCTCCGATCACCCACTTGGAACCTTTAATAAATCTTCAGACAATCCGGTTCTTGCTCAAAATACGGCTAAAGGTGGTGATGTGACAGGGACCGGCCATAACTCTGTATTGAAGACCAGCGAGGGGAAAATGTATTGTGTTTACCATGGACGTACCAAACGAACTGGTGAAAAAAGGGTTGTTTTTATTGATTTGATGGAGATAGATGAGGCTGGCCGTTTAAAAATCAATGGTCCCAGCACAAAATAGTAATGGAATTTGTATATTAGACCCTCTAAATTAATTTAAACCCATGTCCGATTTTGCAATTAATGATATTCCACATACCAGGTTGAACCTGCTTACCGGGGAGAAGATTTTGGTCTCACCGCATCGAAGTAAACGACCTTGGCAAGGACAAATAGAGGATTTACCACCAGACAATAGACCCGGGTATGATCCGAGTTGTTACCTGTGCCCTGGAAATTCCAGAGCAGACGGCTCTTTGAACCCGGATTATCAGGAGAGTTTCGTTTTTACCAATGATTTTTCGGCTTTGCTTGAGGATACGCCATTTGCTGAACTCAATGAGAATAACTTGCTGGTTGCTCAAACCGAGCGTGGCCTTTGTAAGGTAATCGCTTTCAGTCCAAGACATGATTTAACGCTTGCTCAAATGGAACTGGATGATATAAAAAAGGTGGTGGATGTTTGGCAACAGGAATTTATAACATTAGCACAGAAAGATTGGATAAAATACATTCAGATTTTTGAGAATAAAGGCGCTATTATGGGGTGTAGTAACCCACATCCTCATGGCCAGATATGGGCGCAAAGTAGTCTTCCTGTTGAGCTTCAAAAAGAAGAAGGACAACAAAAGCATTATTTTCAAAGCCATGGAGTTTCTCTTTTGCGTGATTATTTGGATTTGGAGTTACAGAAAAAACAGCGCATTATTATCGAAAATGAGCATTTTGTTGCCTTGGTGCCGTTTTGGGCTGCTTGGCCATTTGAAACCCTTGTCATCAGCAAAAGACACATTCGTAACATTTCAGAATTTTCCGAGGAGGAAAAACAAGACTTGGCTAAAACGCTGAGTGAACTGACAATTCGTTACGATAATATTTTTTCTACCTCCTTTCCGTATTCAGCAGGTATGCACCAGGCCCCGGTGAATTCGGGAAATATAGACCATTGGCATTGGCATATGCATTTCTATCCGCCTTTATTGCGCTCGGCAACGGTGAAGAAATTCATGGTAGGCTATGAAATGCTGGCCAATCCACAACGCGATATAACCGCCGAACATGCCGCCCAGGTATTACGCAATCAACCAACCATTCACTATAAAAACAAAGATTAATGATTGATAGAAAGCAAATTTGTGATCGATTCAAAGAGGTATTTCATGAGCAAGCTGCTTTAGTTGTAAAATCACCTGGCCGGATTAATATCATCGGCGAACATACAGATTATAATGAAGGGTTTGTTCTGCCAGCGGCTATCGATAAAGCCATTTATGTGGGGATCAGCAAACGGGAGGATCAATTCATCTATCTATATGCAGAAGACTTTAAACAGGCCTATCAGGTTCATTTGGACGAGGTAGCACCTACGGAGTTGGGGTGGCCGAATTATATTTTAGGGGTGGTTAATCAGTTAAAAGAAAGAGGTTTAAAACTTTCTGGGTTTAACCTGTATCTCGATGGAGACATTCCGGTCGGTGCCGGCTTATCCTCTTCGGCGGCAGTGGAATGCGCGAGCGCTTTTGCCTTGAATGAATTGTATGATTTAGGGCTGGACCGCATTGAGATTGCCAAAATTGGCCAGTTATCTGAACATACCTACGCGGGAGTGATGTGTGGAATTATGGACCAATTTGCCTCTGTTTTGGGTAAAGCGAATCAAGTTCTGCGTTTAGACTGCCGGGATTTATCGTATAACTATCTTCCTTTGGCACTGGGAGATTATGAAATTTTATTGCTAAACACCAACGTGAAGCATTCCTTAGCATCTTCGGCCTATAACGATCGCCGGAAATCCTGTGAAAATGCTGTTTCCCTGGTTCAAAAGAAGTATCCACAGGTGAAAAGCCTAAGGGATGTTAGCCAGGAAATGCTCGATGAAATGGTCAAACCTGAACAGCAGGATTGGTATGAAAAAAGCAGCTTTGTCGTTCAAGAGAACGAACGCTTGAATAAAGCCTGTAGAGCATTAGAACAAGGAAATATTCACGAATTAGGGCATCAGATGTTTTTGGCACATGATGCGTTGAGCGAACAATACCAAGTTAGCTGTAAAGAACTTGATTTTTTAGTACAGCAAGCTAAAATGCATGACCAGGTGATTGGTGCGCGTATGATGGGGGGTGGATTCGGTGGTTGTACCATTAATATTGTTGAAAAGGGTTATGCCCATGAATTAATTGCACACGTAAGTCCGGCCTATCACGCTAAATTTCAATTGGAACTAACTCCTATTGCTGTTACTACGGGCAATGGAACAGAATTAATATATTAGATCAATTATAAACAGCTATTATGAAAAAGACATTAGCAAATGTATTGCTTTGCCTGGGGATTCTCTCGGTAATTTCTTGTGGAAATACTGGAGAGAAGAAGACCGATACCCAGACGGATTCGGCGGGAATTATGCTGGATTCGATCTCCTTTTCTCAGGATATTGAAGGCCAGCGAGCACACCTGTATACCTTAAAAAATGCTTCTGGAGCAAAAGCGTATTTGACCAATTTTGGCGCGCGCTTAGTTGGACTCTTGGTCCCTGATAAAGATGGAGAGCTGCGTGATGTGGTTTTGGGCTTTGATCAGGCTTCCTTGTATCACAATCCGCAGGAACCTTATTTTGGGCCTATTGTTGGTCCATTTGGTAACCGGATTGCTAAAGGGAAGTTTTCTATTGATTCTCAGGAATTTACCTTGCCTGTAAATAACGGGCCTAACACGCTGCATGGTGGATTTAAAGGAGTTCATTTTGGAAATTGGAAAGTTAAGACCGCCAGCGATAACTCGGTTACTTTTACCTACACCTTACCTGATAAACAGGAGGGGTTTCCGGGGGATATTCATATGGAGGTGACCTATAGTTTATCAGATCAGAATGAACTAACCATTAATTATCAGGCCACCACGGATCGCAAAACGGTGATCAATTTAACAAATCATGCTTATTTTAATTTAAATGGTGAAGGGAGCGGAACGATTTTAAATCATGAGCTCGCCTTGTACGCCGATCAGATCACTCCTGTAGACAGCACCTTGATTCCCACAGGCGAATTAACCCCTGTTAAAGGTGGTCCGTTTGATTTTACGAGTGCAAAAACCATTGGAAGGGATATCGATCAAAAAGATACCCAATTGCAATATGGAGGAGGGTATGATCATAATTTTGTTTTGAATCAAACCAAAGTGAATGGCTTAAATCATGCCGCTACAGTTCGTGGCGATAAAAGTGGAATTGTGATGGATATTTATACTCAGGAGCCTGGAATTCAATTTTATAGTGGAAATTTTATGGCTGAAAAAGTGACCTTGAAATCGGGCGCTAAGGACAGTTTTCGCACCGGTTTTTGTTTAGAACCTCAGCATTTCCCAGATTCACCAAATCAACCAAATTTCCCCTCTACACTACTTAATCCAGGGGAAACCTATTCAACTAAATCAGTTTACAAGTTTACTTCAAAATAAGCCTCATGGATATTAAAGATTATATCGTCTTTCTCTGTTACTTCTTCATTGTTGCGGGGTACGGGCTCTATATTTATTATAAGAAAAGATCTGCCACAGAAGGCTCGAAAGATTATTTTTTAGCAGAGGGTTCACTCACTTGGTGGGCCATCGGCGCCTCATTAATTGCCTCCAATATCTCGGCCGAACAATTTATCGGGATGAGTGGTTCAGGATTTAAGATCGGTCTTGCTATTGCGACCTACGAATGGATGGCCGCAGCGACTCTGATTGTGGTGGCTGTCTTTTTTCTTCCGGTGTACTTGAAGAATAAGATTTTCACTATGCCGCAGTTTTTGAATGTACGTTATAACGGGACGGTTGCGATGATTATGGCCGTTTTCTGGTTATTGCTTTACATTGTGGTGAATTTAACATCCATCTTGTTCTTGGGTGCTTTGGCGGTCTCAAGTATTGCTGGAATAGACTTCCAGACCTGTATGATTGGGCTAGCCATTTTTGCCATTGTGATCACCTTAGGAGGAATGAAAGTTATCGGGTATACCGATGTGATTCAGGTTTTCTTTCTGATCTTAGGAGGATTGGCAACCACGTATTTAGCGCTTGATCTGGTTTCCGATCACTTCGGCGGTTCAGGTATTTTAGAAGGATTCTCTATTGTTCAAGATAAGGCGGCTGATCATTTTCATATGATTTTAAAACCTGATAATCCAAACTACTTAGATCTTCCTGGCCTGAGTGTTCTGGTGGGCGGTATGTGGATTGTCAATCTAAATTATTGGGGCTGTAATCAATACATTACCCAAAGGGCTTTAGGGGCAGATCTATCCACCGCTAGAAACGGATTGTTGTTTGCCGCAGTTTTAAAACTATTAATGCCAATCATTGTTGTTCTCCCTGGTATTGCAGCTTTTGTTTTGTACCAAGATGGACTATTCCAGAGTGAAATGATGGCCGGTGGTGAAATAAATCCAGATCGCGCTTATCCTGTATTATTGAACCTACTTCCTGTTGGACTGAAAGGATTGTCTTTTGCTGCTTTAACAGCGGCCGTGGTAGCCTCCTTAGCCGGTAAAGCAAATTCCATTGCAACAATTTTTACCCTGGATATATACCAAAAGATTTTTTCAACCAATGCAAGCGAGAAGAAGTTGGTGAATGTAGGGAAGATCACCATTGTGGTTTCAATGATCCTTGCTATTTTGATTGCGCCTCATTTGGGAATTGACAAAAAAGGAGGTTTCCAATACATTCAGGAATACACTGGGTTTGTTTCTCCGGGTATTTTTGCGATGTTCTTGCTGGGATTCTTCTGGAAGAGGACAACCTCCAATGCGGCCCTATTCGCCACTATCGGGGGATTCATTATGTCGTTAATTCTAAAGTTTTTACCAAAGTTTGCAGATTTATCATTCTTATCTTCTACCGGTTTTTCTATTCCTGTAAATGGCGTGTACGAAATTCCTTTCATCGACCGTGTAGGATTTGTATTTATCTTCTGTTTAATCGGTATGTATTTGATTAGTATGGTTGAGAATAAAAGAGGGATTGTACCTAAAGGGCTCGAAGTGGATCCTAAAATGTTTAAGACCACAACAGGTTTTGCCGTTGGAGCACTACTTGTTTTGGGTATTACGGCCGCTTTATATACCATTTTCTGGTAAACGAAGAGGCGAGAATTAACTCAGAGAAGTAAACAAATGCCAATCAGAAAGGAATGATTGGCATTTGTTGTCATTAAACCAGTATACCATGCAAACGACCTCAAATTCTCAACGACTACAATCTTTGGATTTCATGCGCGGGTTGATTATGTTTTTACTGGCCTTGGAGGCTTGTGAATTCTATGCTCACCTGGCAAATCTAAGTACTGAACCCAGTATTTTTTCCAGAGTTCTAAATCATTTTTTTCACGCAGGCTGGTATGGACTTCACTTTTGGGATACGATTCAACCGGCTTTCATGTTTATGGCTGGAATTGCGATGACTTATTCTTTACATAGACAAATTCAAAATGGAATTCCCTGGTCTGAGCGGTTAACCAAAACGCTAAAACGGAGTGGATTACTTATTTTTTGGGGAATTTTTAAGCGAATCTCTAATTCGGAATGGTTTGCCTTAGATGCATTGGACGTAACGGATATTTTAACTCAGCTAGCGTTCACCTCTCTGATTGCATTTTTCCTGTTTAATTTGCGAATTCGTTATTTAATCTTGGCCTGTGCTTTATTGCTGCTGTTTACGGATCTTATGTACCGTTTCTGGGATGTGCCAGGCTTTGATAAGGGTTTTGCCCCCAAAGAAAACTTTGGGAATTGGCTAGACTGGGTATTGTTCGGACAAAAGAGTAATATGTATGTTTTTGTGAATTGGATTCCCACAGCTGTTCATACGATAGCAGGCGTCATTGTAGGGAAGCTTTTTTTGCAAAACAACGCTTCAATAAAGACGCTATCAATTTGCGGTTTATTTTGTTTAATTGTTGGATATACCCTGGATGTGCTGAATTTAGTTCCGATCATGAAACCGATTGCCACAGGCTCTTTCATGTTAGCTTCTTTGGGTTTTTGCTTACTTATGGTAAGTCTCTTGTATTGGTGGATAGATCTGAGAGGCCATCGAAAAGGATTGTTGTTCTTTCAGGTTATTGGGATGAATTCCATTTTCATTTACCTTTTCTTTGATATTGTGGGAAAGAAATGGTTCAATGGCTATGTGCTGATGATTCTTGATCCAGTGTTTGCTGCGATTAATTTCCCCCATTCCCTTGTGCTGATTCTTTGTTCGATTGTGGTGTTTTCTTTAGAATGGTCGCTGTGTTATTTCTTGTACAAGAAACGGATATTCTTTAAACTTTGATGCGCTTTTAAATAGGGAATGCTGAACCTGAAGCCCAACATTCCTGAATAGTATACGGTAAAAATGGTTAAGCTTTTAGCTGTTCAAGTGCATTTTGAAAATCAGCAATAAGGTCCTCAATATGTTCAATGCCAACGGAAATCCGTAGCATTCCAGGAGTAATCCCCGAACTTGTTTTTTGAGATTTATCGTGATGTGAACCCCACATACTTGCCGGATGAACGGCCAGGGATTCAACTCCTCCTAAGCTCGCCGCATTTGCGAATATTTCAAGTTTACTCAATACGGATTGTGCGTTGCTATGGGCTTGATCCTGAGAATCGCCAATCACCTCGATACATAACATTCCTGTCCCCCCACGCATCTGTTTTTTAGCCAAATCATATTGAGGATGTGATTCCAAGCCTATGTAGCGAACCATTTTGATGCTTGGATGTTTTTCAAACCATTGTGCCAGGGCTAAGGCATTGCTATTGATTTGCTTTACGCGCATGGAAAGGGTTTTTAATCCCCGTAGCAACAGCCATGAGTCAAATGGGCTCAGTGATCCACCTAATGAAAGAGAACGTCTCCAAACCTTTTGGATGTATTCTTTGCTTCCGCACACCACACCTGCGGTCAGATCACTGTGTCCACCTAGATATTTGGTGGCTGAATGAATAATGATATCGATACCATAGTCGCTTGGTCGTTGATTGATAGGGGAGGCAAAGGTGTTATCAACCATTGTGGTGATGTGATGATTCTTTCCTAGTTGAGCAATATAATCTAAATCGGTGACATCTAAATTTGGGTTCGATGGGGTCTCAATATAAATTAGCTTTGTGTTTGCTTGAATAGCTGATGCGAATGCTTGATTATCCTTTTGATCCACATGGCTTACTTGGATTCCATAATCGGAGAGGAAATCTTTGAAAAATAACATGGCCCCAGAATACAACGAGTTTTGTGTGATAATATGATCACCCGTTTTTACTACAGCTAATATGGCCGTGCTGATCGCCGCCATTCCGGTGGCAAGGACCAGTGCATCCTGTGTTTTTTCCAAACTGGCAATAATTTCGGCAGCTTGAGAATTTGTTGGGTTACCGTGCCTATGGTAAAAATAAGGATGTTTAGCCTGTGTCGCAGCAACAATGTATTGTTGCAAATCATCCTCCGCGTAATAGGTTGAGGTTTGATAGATAGGGGTAACAACGGCTTTGCTATCGTTGAACTTACGTCCTTTATGGATAAGGTCGGTTTCTAAATGAGACATATCAGATGGTTTTAAAAATAACGAAACGAAAATTAAAGAAAATAACTTGTAAATTCTTAATTTGAGCACTGAAATTATTTAACATCCATCAAAAGTTTAACCTGCAATTCGATGAAAAAAATACTGACTGTTTTGGGCTGTTTGCTAGCCACACTGGCCATGGGGCAAATCAAATCGCCTTCCACATTCTTGGGCTATCCTCTGGGATCCAAAGTGACTCCATATTGGGAGGTATTGGCGTATTTTGATTACATCGCTGAGAGTTTTCCAGAACAAGTAAAAATGGAATCTTATGGAAAAACGACTCAGGGTAGACCACTTCGTGTGTATTATGTTTCTTCTGCCAAAAACATTGCAAACTTGGAATCCATACGAAACAATAACTTAAAGCTTGCGCGAACCCTACCAGGGGAAGGAGAGCTGCAAGCCCCGGCAATTGTTTGGATGAGCAATAATGTACATGGAAATGAAACTTCCTCAATTCAGGCGGCCATGTTGACTTTGTTCGAACTGCTCAACCCTTCTCACCCAAAGAGTAAATCTTGGTTGGAAAATACCTTGGTGATTATCGATCCATGTTTAAATCCGGATGGTACTGAACGTTATAACAATTGGTATAATGGCGTTTTGGGGACAAACTATAATCCAGAATTATACGCCAGGGAGCATCAAGAGCCTTGGCCAGGTGGTCGGTATAATCATTATTATTTTGATTTGAATCGAGATTGGGCCTGGCAAACACAAGTTGAAAGTACCCTTCGGGCGAAAATCTATCATAGATGGCTTCCGCATATCCATGTGGATTTCCATGAACAAGGGGTGAATTCACCGTATTATTTTCCTCCAGCAGCGGAGCCTTTGCATGAAGTGATTACACCTTGGCAAAGAGACTTTCAAGGAAGCATTGGAAGACACAACGCTTCCTATTTTGATAGCAAAGGGTGGCTGTATTTTACCAAGGAGCGCTTTGATCTATTTTACCCATCCTATGGAGATACCTATCCCATGTACAATGGTGCGATTGGGATGACCTTTGAAAAGGCAGGTAATGGTTCTGCGGGGTTGGGGGTTTATACGGATCAGAAAGATACCTTAACTTTGGTCGATCGGGTCATCCAGCATCATGCCTCAGGCATGAATATTCTCGAAATCGTTTCGCAGAACGCGGCAAAGGTTGTTCTGGAATTTAAGAAATTTGCGGATCAATCGGTCCAGGGTGAATTGTCTTCTTACCAAAGCTATATCATAAAACACGAGGCTTCCTCGGAAGCTAATATCCGAGCGTTAATGGATTTGCTGGATAAGAATAAGATTCAGTATTATTCCTCTTCTGGAACGATAAAGGGTTTAGATTACGGCAGCAAAACGCAGCAGAACTACACCTTGGCTTCCAAAGACTTGGTTATCCCTGCGAATCAAGCCAAAGCGTCCTTGATCCGCGTTCTCTTTGAACCTGAAGCCAAATTAACGGATTCCATTACTTACGATATTACAGCATGGGCGTTGCCTTACGTTTACGGCTTACAAGGCATTGCCTCTAAACAAAAAATTTCCACCTTAGAGAAATATAGTCTAAGCCCGGTGAACAATGCGCTAAGCGCAGGATTTGGGTATGCCTTTAAATGGGATGGATTTGCATCGGCTCAATTGGTTGCCGCCTTGCTAAAAGATAAAATCAAACTTCGGGTGTCCGATGCCCCTTTTAAAATAGATGGACAAGAATTTCCTGCGGGATCGGTGATGGTACCTGGCAATGGCCCTAAAAAAGAAGCACTGCAGCAGAAGCTAAAAAAGAATGCGGATCAGTTTCAAGTTCAGCTGTATGCCCTAAATTCAGGTATCCTCGAGGGTGCAAAGGACCTTGGAAGTGCACACGTCAAACCCCTAAAAACCCCTAAAGTCATGATGATGGCCGGGCCTGGACTCAGAGCAACGAATGTTGGGGAAATTTGGCATTATTTTGATCAGCAATTGAATTACCCGATCACCTTGATCCAGCCGGATGATTTTTCCAGTGTACCTTTAAATGAAATCGATGTATTTATCATGCCTAACGGTATGTATTCTTTTTTAAAAAACAAGGAACAAAGTGTGGTGTTTGAAAACTGGATAAAAGCTGGTGGTAAGGTGATTGCGCTGGAGGGTGCTGTTTCTCAACTGGCCGCTCAGAAATGGAGTACCCTTAAACAAGCCAAGGCAGACAGTACGGCAAAATCTAAAGACAAGGAGCCGGCCAAAAACTTAAAAAAATATGCTGATCGGGAACGCAGTGCGATAGATAATTATACGGCCGGTGCAATTTATAAATTAAGTTTTGATGCAACTCATCCTCTGATGTACGGACTTTCCCGTTACTACACCTTGCGCCAAAATGGACAATTGTATTCTTATTTTGAAAACAATTCTGGCTGGAATGTAGGCTACCTTACCCAGGATGCTAAAATGAGTGGTTTCGTAGGAAATTCCTTATCCAAAAAGCTGAAAAATGGTTTGGTCTTGGGCACTCAGAACCTAGGACAAGGTACCGTGATTTATTTGAACGACAATATCCTTTTCCGTAATTTCTGGCAAAGTGGTAAGTTGATCATGGCGAATGCGCTATTTATGGATATGCACTAAGGGGTGGAGGTTTACTATGAGACTGGGATTGTAAGGAATACAATCCCATTTTCTTGTGTTCGGGAAAATTTATAACATCTCGCGAAGTAGTTCTATGGCGTACTCTATACTGTTTACATTGCTAATGGCCAATCTCAATTGTCCTTTGACTTCTTTAAGATTACTGTTACTAGGATGATTTTGAACAAAGGCCAGTACTTTCCCGAATTTATCAGATTGGTAATAACTGGAATTGGGATTGTTGACGAAAAAGCCTTTCAATGTGTCCTTTTTGTAGGATATTTTCTCCAATGCGATGTCCTTGCCTAACCACTGTAAACGTAGGGTGTTGAAGAGTTCAAAGACCGGTTTGGGTATGGGACCAAAACGGTCCGCAAGCTGTTTTTCAAAAGCGCCTAACTGGTCTTCGTCTTTGAGCTTTGCGATGTCGTTGTATAGGTTATAGCGTTCAGAAACGTTGGTCACGTATTCGTCCGGAATCAATACCTCCAGATCAGTATCTATTTGGGTGAACGAAACGTATTTTCTATCTTTCTGATCGGCAAATAATTCTCCAAATTCATCGTCTTTAAGTTCCTGAACGGCCTCATCAAGAATTTTGTTGTACATTTCAAACCCGATCTCGGCGATGAATCCCGATTGTTCTGCACCCAGGAGATTTCCTGAACCGCGAATATCTAAATCACGCATAGCGACATTAAATCCAGAACCTAACTCTGAAAATTCTTCTATAGCGGATAAGCGTTTGTAGGCCTCCGGGGTAAGTGTGGAAAGTGGCGGACTCAGTAAATAACAAAAAGCTTGTTTATTTGATCGGCCAACTCGTCCACGCATTTGATGTAGATCACTCAGACCAAACATGTGCGCATGATTAATGATAATGGTATTGGAGTTGGGGATATCTAATCCGGCCTCAATGATGGTGGTAGCCATCAATACATCATACTCATGATTTATAAATTTGAGCATCACCTGTTCGAGCTCATCCCCGTCCAGCTGCCCATGGGCAATTCCAACCCGAGCCCCCGGGACTAGTTTGTGGACCAACATACCCAATTGAGGAAGGTCTGCTACTCGGTTGTGAATAAAGAATACCTGTCCCCCCCGGTCGATCTCAAAACTAACTGCTTCCTGAATTAACTGCTCATTAAACACATGAAGTTCAGTTTGTACAGGTTGTCTGTTGGGAGGTGGGGTAGAGATGATACTTAAATCGCGAGCACCCATTAATGAGAAATGAAGTGTGCGGGGTATTGGGGTCGCCGTTAGCGTCAATGAGTCCACATTTGCCCGCATTAATTTGAGCTTTTCCTTGACGGATACCCCAAATTTTTGTTCTTCATCGATGATCATCAGCCCTAGATCTTTGAATTTTACATCCTTACTGACTAAGCGATGTGTACCGATGATGATGTCTATTTTTCCTTCGGCAAGCTTTTTCAAGCTCTCTTTAATTTGTTTACTTGATTTAAAGCGATTGATGTAATCGATATTAGCAGGAAAACCCTTTAGCCTCTCGGTAAAGGTTCGGAAATGTTGATGTGCTAAAATTGTAGTCGGAACAAGAACTGCGACTTGTTTGCTATCAGCGACTGCTTTAAAGGCTGCTCGGATGGCAACCTCAGTTTTACCGAACCCGACGTCTCCACAAACCAAACGGTCCATTGGATGCGGGGACTCCATGTCTTTTTTGAGATCTGCTGTAGCTTTCTCTTGATCCGGGGTATCCTCATAAATAAAGGAGGCCTCCAGTTCGCGCTGCAAATAGGTGTCGGCACTAGAGGCATTCCCGGTCTGCGCTTTTCGTTTTGCATACAACACAATTAAGTCACGGGCAATATCCTTTACTTTTCTTTTGGTTGTTTTCTTTAATTTATCCCAAACATCGGTGCCAAGTTTATTCATTTTCGGTGTAGCACCTTCTTTGCCTGAATATTTAGCGATGCGGTTTAGAGAGTTGATATTAACGTATAGTAAATCATTGTCCGCATAGATCAACCGAATCATTTCCTGACTTTTACCATTGACGTCCACCTTTTCTAATCCAGCATATTTTCCAACCCCATGGTCAATATGGGTAATGTAATCTCCTGGTTTTAAATCGCTTAATTCTTTCAGGGTGATGGCCTGAGAACGTTCATAACCTTTGATTCGTTTGTATTTGTAATACCGGTCGAAAATCTGATGATCGGTATAACAGGCAATCTTGAGCGCATCATCCCGGAATCCTTCGCGAAGTGCTTTATAGATCGGTGTGAAATGGATTGTGTTATCCAAATCTTCTATAATCGCATATATGCGTTCGATTTGTTTGGTGGAGTCTGAAAATATATAATTTTTGATGGCATGTTTTTCATTCTCATGAAAATTATGAATCAATAGATTGAAATCTTTATTGAAAGAGGGTTGGGGATGGGTATCAAATTGAATGGTCTGGGTAGGCGGATAGAAGAACTGTTTTCCGAATTCAATGATAGTATATTCGAATAACATGGCGCCGAAATTTCGCTCGTCGGTGAAGGTAAATCGAGGATCAATCCATTGTGGGTTGTTCTGCAGATCCTTTTCAGAGAGCGCTTTCCAGAATTCGGATGCTTTTTTATACCCCTGCTTCAAAATATCAAAAGTAAACTGCACGTCCTTTATCCATACAATTGAATCATGCTCAATATATTCGAGAAGTGAAATGTGATTTTTGGATAAGAATTTAGCTTGAACATTTGGTACAATGGTTACCGTATGCATTTTTGCAACGGATAATTGTGATTCGATTTCAAAAGTTCGTATGCTTTCTATAGTGTCTCCAAAAAATTCTACCCTGTAAGGCAGATCATTCGAGAAAGAAAATATATCAACAATCCCACCACGTATAGCAAATTGCCCAGGTTCATACACAAAATCAACTCTTTCGAAATCGTATTCATACAAGAATTCATTAATGAATTCGATGCTTAATTTAGTGTTTAAGGTAATGGACAAGGTGTTCTTGTCCAGATCAGTCCGATTAATTACTTTTTCAGCGATCGCCTCTGGATAGGTAACAACGATCTTGGGTAATTCTGAGTTGGTGTTGAGTGAGCTTAAAGTTTCGGCCCGCTGCAGTACATGTGCACTGTCGGATTGCGTGAATTCAAAAGGTTTGCGGTAAGATGCCGGAAAAAATAGTACTTGCTTTTCAAAAAGACTTTCCAAATCACTCAAAAAATAGGAGGCTTCCTGATGATTGGGCAAAATAAATACATTTAGTTTCTTTTCAAGGGTATAACAGGCAGCAGCCACCATTGCATCAGCAGAACCTACTAATCCTTTGAGTTGAATTTTTGATTTTCCTTGCTGTTGGATGCTGTGCTGTAGCGTCTTGAGGTTTTCGGATTTGCAGTACTCTTCTAGTATGTTTTGAATGTTCACGCTGGCATTTATTTTTGCGAATTTACTAAACTTTTTTTTGGCTAATCCAAATTTAGATCGTTTTGTTCCGCAAATTCTAGTATAAAATCTATTTGATCCCGATAATCGAATTGAATATCCTCATGGAACTTCTCAAAGGTGGTTTTTAAATTCTTTAATCGGCCATGGGTGTACTTTTGGAGTTTGAAGGCATCATTGAAATAGGAGGGTGAAAACAAAAATGGATATAATTTAAAAGCAAAGCTTAAAATTTGTATCCTGCATTCCAACACCCCAATTTTGTCTTTGGTCACCTTTTCATGTTCATTGACCAATCCATTTGCATACCTCATGTAGTGCAAAAGTGAAGAATAATTATGATGATGGTTCGAGTCGCCTATGCTTGATTTGGATTTTTCAAAAATGGCTTCCAATTCTCTTTTGATTTTTATATTTCGAATTTTGAGGTCTTCCTGGTCTTCCAGAAGCTGGAATTGAAGTTGCTTGAGTAATAATTTATCTTTATTAATTAACCTCACCAGTAATTTATCTTTATCTTTAATAGGCAGATTAAGTACTGCAGCTTTAAGTTCTGGGTTTTTATGCAAAGACATGACTAAAGGTAGTAATTGTCTTAATCAAAAGCAAAATTGCATTCATCCCGACGGTGGTCATTTAATTTGACATTCGGTTTATTTGAGCTGCATCAGTAATTAGTACCATTAATGTGCTTTTTACTACCACGTTTCTTTTGCTTTTTTACTTACCTTTGCAAGGCATGGGAAAAATACCTGTCATATCGCAATGTACCATATCTTATCAACAGGATAAGCAGTTTTTAGCAGATCGCCTGGAGGTCTTTTTGACCCGAAATAAAGACATGGTTTTTCCCCATAGACATAATTTTTACCATATGGTATTATTTCTCTCTGGAGAGGGATACCATGAGATTGACTTCAAACGCTATCCAATCGAAGTTGGTCAAATATACTTTATGGCCCCAGGTCAGGTGCATTCTTGGATGTTTGAGGGGGAAATTAAAGGATTTACGATCAATTTTGACACCGATTACTTCAAATCTCTCTTGTTGCAGAACGATTACGTAGATGGACTTTCTCTTTTTACCTCCCTGAGTGATAACGTATTTGTGTTAAAAGAGAATTTGCTTAAGGATACGATTTCTTTGTTTACTGAATTGGTAGAACTCAGCAACAAGCCTTCATCCAAGGATTTAAAGCGTTCTTTACTCTTGTATACCTTGATTAAGCTGGATCAGAGCTATGTGCCAAGTTTTCCTGTTAAAGCAATTGATTATCATTTGGTGTTGATAAAGAATTTTATTTCGTTGGTTGATATGCACTATAAAACATATCATTTGCCAAAAGAGTATGCGGAATTGTTGTTTGTAACCCCTAATCATCTGAATTCAGTTTGTCGGGAATATTTTGGGCAGCAGGCAGGCGAGGTGATTCGAAATAGGATTCTGTTGGAGGCTAAGCGATTGCTTATTCTTGCGGACTGGACGGTGTCTAAGGTTGCTTACACATTGAATTTTAATGACAATTCATACTTTACCAAGTTTTTTAAGAAAATAGAGGGGATGACCCCTGAAGAATTTAGGAAATCACAATGGAGATAAATACAAATATGGAAACACACTATAGCATTCCATCGGAACTAAAAAGTGCAGCTAATGGAAAATGTCCTAGATGCAGAACTGGAAATATGTTTTCCGCACCGTTATTAAGTTTTAGATCGCAAAAAATGTTGGTAAGATGTCCAGCATGTGATTTAAAGTTCGAAAAAGAACCTGGGTACTTCTATGTGGCGATGTATGTTAGTTACGCGATGAGTGTGGCTGAATTAGTTGCTGCCTGTGTAGCAACCTATGTGTTGTCTGGAAATCTAGAAAATGTTTGGCTGTACGTGATTGTAGCCTTGGCCATTACTGTCTTGCTGGCGCCGTTTAATAATCGTTTTTCAAGAATCATCCTTCTTTATTGGATGACTCCTTCATTTGCCTTCAACCAAAAAATATACGAAAAAGTGAAATTGCAGCCTAAAGAATAGTTTTTTGCTTGTATTAATTGTTAGTTTTATCAAAAGTAAGGGTGGTGGGTTTAAAAATTCACCACCCTTTTCCTAGTCTTTGAAAACGCTTGCGAACGACTTTTTAATCTTCTTGGATGGGATGTTCGTTCAGGTATTTTTCCCAGGCCCACGCTGATGCCATCATTTGGTCTATTCCTAATTCAGCCTTCCAGCCCAATTCTTGGGTTGATTTGGTCACATCTCCCCATACTTTAATGATATCTCCTTCGCGAGGGGGACCAACCTCATAGTTTAATTTTTCATTTGATGCTTTTTCAAAAGCTGCTATGGTTTCAAGTACAGAGTATCCTATACCTGTTCCGATGTTAAAGACATCGTAATTTCCATTGGGATTTCCCTTTTCCAACAGTTTGATGGCTGCAACGTGCGCTTTTGCTAAATCAACCACATGAATATAATCCCTTACTGCTGAACCGTCCTTGGTTGGGTAATTCCCTCCAAATACGGTTAGCTTTTCGCGTTTGCCGATTGCTGTCTGGGTGATAAAGGGCAACAAGTTTTGAGGAACTCCTATTGGAAGTTCGCCAATCAGCGCAGTATGATGTGCGCCTACTGGATTAAAATAACGCAAGGCAATGATATTATAGTTATCCCTGGCCTGTGCTGTTTCTTGTAAAATTTCTTCAGCGATTTGTTTGGTATTCCCATAAGGTGAGGTGGCTTTCTTTACAGGAGCAGACTCTCTCACAGGTAATTCATCCGGTTCTCCATACACCGTGCAGCTGGAGGAAAAAACAAAGTTTACTGGTTTTCCTTTATACGCATTCAGCAGGTTGATTAAGGAGAAAAAATTGTTGTGGTAATATTTCAATGGGTCTTGCACAGACTCACCTACCGCCTTTGAGGCTGCAAAGTGAATGATACCCGTAATATCTGGATTGGATTCAACAAATTCATTTACTTTGATGGAATCACAAAGATCAAATTGATGGAATTCAGGTTTAACACCGATTATTCTTTCGATCTGATCTAGGATTTTTATACTTGAATTGGATAAATTATCCACTAAAATTGGGGTATACCCTGCGTTGTGTAATTCCACAACGGTATGTGATCCTATGAATCCTGTTCCGCCAGTGACTAGTATTTTGTTCATATCTTATAACGTGTTGTTGTGTTTATCTTTTGCAAATATATTGCGGTAATATGCTATTGTTGTTTGTAAACCTTCTTCTCTGGAAACAACGGGTTGCCAGTTTAGTATTTCTTTTGCTTTATTGATCTGAGGTCTCCGTTGTTTTGGATCATCAACAGGTAGTTTTTGGAAGGTGATTTTGGACTGACTCTGGGTAAGGGCAATGATTTCTTTGGCGATCTCAATTAATGGAATCTCCTGCGGGCTGCCAATGTTCAGCGGCAAGTGATAATCAGAAAACAACAATTTATAAATTCCCTCGATTTGATCACTAAGGTAGATGAATGATCGAGTTTGGCTTCCATCTCCAAAAACGGTTAAATCTTTCTGTTGCAAAGCTTGTGCAATGAAGGTGGGTAACGCTCGCCCATCATCCAGGCGCATTCTGGGACCAAAAGTATTGAAGATTCTAGCGATACGGGTTTCCAATCCATGAAAATTATGGTATGCCATGGTCATCGCCTCTTGGAATCGTTTGGCCTCGTCATAAACACCCCTTGGTCCAACGGGATTCACATTTCCCCAATACTCTTCTGGTTGTGGTGAAACTAAAGGATCTCCATACACCTCCGAGGTGGAAGCAACTAAGATTCTGGCTTTTTTGTTTTTGGCGAGCCCAAGCAAATTATGCGTTCCTAAAGAGCCCACTTTTAAGGTTTGGATGGGAATCTTTAAATAATCAATTGGACTGGCAGGGGAGGCGAAATGCAAGATATAATGCAAGTCCCCCGGAATATGAACAAATTTTGTAACATCGTGATGATAGAACTCAAAATTTGGGAGATGGAAAAGATGTTCTATGTTTTTTATATCGCCTGTGACCAGATTATCCATTCCAACAACTAAGAACCCCTCATCGACAAACCTATCGCAAAGATGTGATCCTAAAAATCCTGCTGCTCCGGTGATTAAAATTCGTTTGCGCTTGTTTTGTTGCACAATAGTGAAATTGAAAAGGTTTGAATATCTTTGGGCAAGATAAGCAATATTTTAAAATTATGCGTTTCCTTTACGATTTAGGTATTTTTCTCTATGGTGTTCTTTTGAGGATCCTATCGCCTTTTAACCCCAAAGCGAAGCTATGGGTGAGCGGCCGCAATCGCTTATTTGATCACATAGAACAATCGGTTGAAAAAGGACAAAAACACATCTGGTTTCATTTTGCTTCTTTAGGAGAATTCGAACAGGGACGCGCCGTCATGGAGCAAATCAAAAAGCGTTATCCTGATAAAAAAATAATTGTAACATTTTTTTCTCCTTCTGGTTATCAGATCCGGAAAAATACAGCCTTAGCTGATCATGTCTTTTATTTACCCCAAGATACAGCCTCCAATGCGCGTAAATTTCTAGATTTGATTAATCCAGAATTTGCCGTGTTCACCAAATATGAATATTGGTATCATTATTTTAAGGAATTAAATAAACGCTCGGTGAGGCTACTGATGATTTCTGCAATTTTTAGAGAATCCCAGTTGTTTTTTAAGCCTTATGGTGGATTTTATCGTTCCATGCTAAAAAAAGTGAGTTGGTTTTTTACGCAAAATATGGATAGCGTTCATATGCTCAAATGGATTGGCATTACCAAGGCTGGTCTAGCTGGTGACACACGTTTTGATCGGGTTAGGGAATTACCTGTTATACATCAACCCAACCCGCAAATTGAAGCATTTATTCAGTCCAGTGATGTTCTGGTTGCCGGCAGTAGTTGGCAGCAGGATGAGGAAATTTTAAAAGCTTTAATGCAGCAACATAAGGCGTGGAAAATGATTATTGCCCCACACGAGATTCATGCAGCTCGAATAGCCCAGATTCAGCAGATTTTTGCAGATGCTTTGCTACTTTCCAAATATGATTCTTACACCTCTGAGCAACTTAAGGAGTCCCAGATTCTTGTGGTCGATCAAATTGGGTTGCTTTCTTCGCTTTATTTTTATGGAAAAATAGCCTATGTTGGTGGTGGTTTTGGAGCCGGAATTCACAATACTCTTGAGGCTGCGACCTATGGTATTCCAGTTATCTTTGGGCCCAAATATGAGAAATTCCAAGAAGCCAGGGATCTAATTGAAATCGGCTCTGGGTTTTCTATCTCAAATCAACAGCAGCTACTCGATGTATTTGCAGGTTTATCTGACCCTGTAAAACGTTCCTTTTCAGGTTTGGCAGCAAGGAATTATGTACAACAAAAAGCTGGTGCAACTGAAATTATTATGAAATATCTACAAACAGAAGGTTTGCTGGGCTGATTATAGCATCTTGATACCTTCACCTAAACAATTTTGTGGATCTTAAGAGGACATTCTTTTTTATCATTTTTGGATATACTTCCACTTTGCATCAATGCCAAACTATGACACGGCAAAACATTTTATATCAAAACCAATCTTTAGGTACCAATGGCAAAGCTGGCCCTTTTTGTTTAAAAGGATATACTTTACTTACTGGTGATGTGCTATGCTTCCAGGCTTCGTGATTTTTTTGTGCATGATTATAAAATAATTTTATAGTATCGTCAATATCATCTGGACAAGAGGTTTCTAGATTCATAGAGAAAATTTTTTTTCGAAAATCTTTTACTGATTCATCTTGTACCGAAACATTTATTTCTCCTTCGCTTTGAAACCCTCTATCGTTAAAGTTGCATGAACCCAAAGTGTACCATTCGTCATCAATAATCATAATTTTTGCATGCAAATTTATAGGCTTAAAAATACGTTTACCACCACTATCCGTTTCTGTAACATTTAAATAAAACAAGCAAAAATCTGGCACAGCGCTCTTTATTATATCAAAGGCCTTTGTAGTCCAGAATGCAGAAGGGCTAGCTAACTTCCATTTTTCATCTTCTTCGATCTCCGACAAGTAATCTGGTTGTGTTATAACGATTACTTTTAATTTATTATTTTTTTTACAAGCTTTGGCTATTTCATTTGCCACTACTTGTGATCTAAAATATTGATTTTCAATGTATATGTATTTTTCCGCAAGGGAGATGGCTTTGCGGTATGTCTCTAAAATATTTTGCTCACCTGTAGGAGTCGGTGGATATATAGGTACAGTTCTACTGATTTGTGCTTTTAACGTACTAAAACCCTTTGGGTTTATTTTGACAAGTTTAGAACTCTTACTTGAAAAATCAGCTTTTACATCTATACAATCATTCCATCTTTCAATAAAATTATTTTGTACATCTGCAACAACTTCTCCTAACATTTGTGCCATATAATCTTGTCGAGGAGGGTATGTAGGAATATCCTTATTATTTTTCATTTTGATTCTTTCACTACCCGATGTTTTATGTGGCGTTCTTCTATAATCATATAAAGGATGGCTGGTTGTATCCCAGTCGTTTTGTTTGGCATTCATACCTCCTACAAATGCAATTGTATCGTCAACGATAATTGTTTTTTGATGCCACGATCCTATGACACTAGGATGTGATTGATAAATTACTTCGAACACATTATTTTTTCCCCAAGTGTATAAAATGCTATCAATGCCAGGATTAATAGCCGTAGGTACTGCCCAATCCCAAAGTAATATTCTTACTTTTACTCCATTATTATGCCTGTCAAGTAATATAGTTGCTAACTTATCATTTTCTCTTTTATCAGGATCCTCAAAAGTTTTTTTAGAATCTCGTTTTAATTCAGCATCTAAATCAAAGCCCCAAAATGCCAAGTGAATGGACTCTTTGGCATTTTTAAGTGCTAAAGAAACTTGCCGCCAGGCTTCCTCACCACTAATGAACGGCATTACAAAATTTTTATCTCTTTTAGGAAAGCCGGATGTTATAAAATAGTCTTTTGCCATTTTCAGGTTTATTTTTGTCTACCTGTTTTAGGGTCATATTCAACTTCTATCGGCACCACCTGATCAGTTGGTAATACCTCTAGCCATTGGTCAAATAGTTGAAACTCTTTATCTACATCTAGTCTAAAACCTCCCTGTAAGGGATAAAAACCATGCTCGTATACCCGATCTACTGGCGTTGCCGATACGATATTTCTATCATCAATGGTTTCCGTTTCATCATCTTCAGGAAAATTTTTTGTAATAAAACTTTGTTTGTGTTTCGACTTTACTTTTTCTGCCAACTCATCTAAAACAGTCATAATCGTTTTGCCTTGATGTTGTGGCTCAGGACCTTGGTACATATCGGTGGGCCCTATTCCATTCATCCCTTCTATATGTTTCAACCAGTTTAGGGCTTCTTTTTCTTTTCCTGGTCTTATAGGAATTACTGCTTTTACCCAAGGAGAATTTAAAAAGGCGTTTCTTAAATTATCACCATCCAGTTGTAATAACCAACCTAATGAACTGCCCATTTTAGCGGGGTTTGATTCTTCTGTTATTAAATAATTATCCTTACGTGGTGTACCCCATGAAACAAAATTTTCCTCTGGAATGACTACGTTAGGGGTAGATTGATTATTCTCTGCATCCACGCCTCCCATTTGTAAATGACTCTGTTCTCTTGCTTTCCACCATTCTGGAGCAACAAAATATAGCATCTTGTTAATATCGAATATTGAGTTTAGTAATTCCGAAAAAACATGATAATCTGTATCTGTTGATTTTTTCTTAGGTCCAACTACATTTTTCCCCAAATCTTTTATTAGTCGTCTGTAAACGATAATCCGCTCCTCCTCTCTTAGCTCCTCATATTTTCTGGGCAAAATATTGCTTGCTAATTTTATTCTTTCTCTTGCAGCATTTATATACTGCATTTTTACTAGTTCTTTTTTCTCGTTTTTATAGGCTTCTACCTTCTCATCTTGTTTTTTATTTCTTTCAAAAATATAACTGCTCTCATTTGACTCACATACTATCCATTCGAACTCTGCTTGTACTGTTACACTTTGTTGATCGTTAAAATGTATGGTATTAAGTATGACTGTAAAGTCTCCATTTAAAGCATCGGTCACTTCCGTGTTAAGTGTTACATTTGAGTTGCCTTGTACATGTACAGCTTGTAATTTATATCCTTGTCTATCCGGCTTCATATTCATGTGATGAAATCTGCGTATTCTATAGTTATCATCATCTTCACCATCTCCATTGTCTTCAATAAGCTCATCATTATGTTTTGGGTTTATAACATAAAATTCATCCAAAGCATCATCATCATTTACCTCACCAACAGATACATATGCTATCACCAAGGGAGCCGTAGTTTTGTATGGCTGCAATATTTCTAACTCATCAGGGGTCTTGGGAGAATCTCCATCAGGTTTTTTAGCAATATGTACTAAATTAGCTAAACCCAATTCACTTCCAGGTTCATCTACGTAAGTTTGCCAACATAAATAAGTACCTATGTCTTGTACTTGAACGGCTACTTGCCTCATTTTCCTTCTTAGCTCATAATTTATTAACTTATCAGTAGTATTGGAAATTACCATTCGTTTACTACTTACATCTGTAACTTCTGTAACCGTTTTAAATGTTGATTTATAATTTTTCCGTATCTCTGAGGAAAGTTTTGTAGTTTGTTCTCTCATTTGTTTATGAGATTTTTCCCTTGCTGTTTTTTGAGTTGTACCCATATCAAAGCTTGCAGATTGGGCAGCTTCTCCCCAAACCCAGTTTTGCTCGCCGGATACATTTGCTCCAAACTTAGTGTTGTTTTCATTTTCTTCTTTTACAGCATCGGAAATTTCATCCTTGTTGGTTACTGTAGATTCATTTTTTATTATCGTTTCTACAAAAGACTCGGTCGTTTTTTCTATTATTTCCCTTCTTGTACTAGACTCTATCAATTCAACAGTAGAGCCTGGACTTAACCATACATGCCCCACAGGGGTCCCTAAGAAAGTGTCTAACTCATAAAAATATTGGCGAAATAAATGTACAATGCCAACAGGTGAAAGGCAAACTCTGTCCAATTCATGTGTAGGATCAAAGCTTTCAAAAGGGTTTTCGATTAAAGGCTTTACAGTAATAAAGGGGTTTTTTGAAAAAATTATTTTTTCAATTGCCTTAAACTCTTTGCGTTCAAATAAACTTAATAATGAACCGGCCATGATTGATTCTTGCCTTGCCCTTCTATTTAATATTTCATATGCCGAAGGCGAATGCTCTAAAACATCTTTTTTATAATTTTCTAAAATAGATGCTGCTATTCTTTGCAATACCTCATCAAACATTCGAGTAGTAAAAAAACGTTTAGCTCTATTTTCATCGAATTTACCTTCAAATAATTTGACCAATTCATCTGCAAAAAGGCTTCTGTTGCTATCAGATGTTGCAGTAAAAATAGATAAGTCTTTCACAAGGTTGTTACCCGTGTTCATCATGGCGGCAGGTCTCTCTGCCATGTTAATAATAACATTTTCCTTTAGTCGTTCAAAAAAACGTTTGTCTCTTATCGTGTTTGAGAAGTCGGGTCGTTCAATAAATCTTTCTATATTTCGTTTTCCTTTCCAACCCAATAAAGGTTGATAAACTCCAAATATCTCGCTTGAATAAGGTAGGACAGATTTATAATCGGTTAAATCTGTAAGCCTTTTATTTGTTGCCATATTTTTATATATTATAATTGATCATTGTAATTCGAAGGTATATCCTATCACGTTGAAGCATTGGCGCGATCTGGCGATATTTGTAAGTCGTCAGCCCACCCACAGTGCACCGGCACCATTAGTGCTAAGTTTGGTTGGTTGAACGTTCTTCCATACTTTGGTTAATGACTATTATACTCTTATACACATCGCCAGCCATGCAAACATCTGTTTTGTAAGTTGTGGAACTTGGGGTGTTATCGTCTTTAGAATGGAGCAGCATTATAGGGGTGCAAAGCACCAGGATACTGGTTAATAATTTACTGTTTTTATTGCTTGTCGTTTTCATGCTATGTAAATTTTAGGGTATGATTTTTACATCTCTGAAGTATTTTTGCTTACCGCAATGATCTACGAGATAGACTTTATAGATGTATGTAGCCTGGAGATTATATAACGGAATCGTAATCGACCCTTCATCGTAGAAGACAGGGGGGCCAGTTGTTACAATAGCTATTGATGTAGAGCCTACCTCATTGGAATAGGGAATAAATTTAGCCGTTTTGTGGTACATGTTTTTGCCGGTTACTTTCATCTCGGCATTTAGAGGATACGGCCCTGTGTTTTTCTGAAATGTCAGTGTCCCGTAAACATTATCAGTGCTGGAAAGGGGGCGCCATTTCATTCTAAACTTTTTGGATGTTTCTGCATTTGTACCGGGCACCTTCACTTTAAATTCAATCTCGCGGTAGCCATTGTTCCAATCAATATCCTCTTCACATACGTCGACATCAGCAAAAAAATTGGGGTCTAAGTAAAATTTTGCTGTCGCCTGGTTGTGCGTATGTTCCACCCATTCAAATGAGATTAAGTGGCTCATTCCCTTCACAATTGCATGCAGTTCCACATTTCTTTCTACTTCCTTAGGCGCCAGGGGATTTGTCGCGCCGGATATCTCCAGCTCGATATATTGACCCGAAACCAAATTTATAGTACTACCATCTTCAGCGGTATACACATCACCTATATCCGACCACCCAGCTATTTTTAATGCTTGGGTAGTATCCTTTTTACCTTTCATATCAATGATAATCCGATCGCCCCAATCAGGTCCATCGTAGTACACTTCACTCGATGCTGTCGTTTTAGCTACTTTTGGAATCCGTACTTTTATACCTGTAGCGGTAGCAGATATAATTTCTGGCTTATTGGGATCCTGATGCTGAATGTTAAATTCTGCCATCGTCACCTGGTAATCCGCCTTGTTGGTACTAAAACCTGTTCCGGTTATAGTGACTTCGTCTCCCAAGTAAATTACTGCATCAGGGCTACCTGTGATATTAAAGGCATTTCCACCGGGAGGAGGTGCTGTTGGCGGATTGTCTGATTTTTTACAACTGCCCATCAGCAAACATGCTGTCAAGAGAATCATTGAATATTTCATGGTTGATAGGTTTTAGTTTTTTAAATTATCAATAGATGGTTATATGTCTGTATTCTTATAGGTATATTCATGCTTGTGCCTATCAGTTACATTGATACTGATAACTGGTCGTTATTCGTTGCGGTGAGCCGTCGTTGATTTCCATCTGTGTGATGTTTCCACCACCATCGTACTTGTATTCGATGGTATACAACAGGTCAGATCCTTTTTTTATGGATTTAAGCAGGCTTTTAGGGGTAAGATAAATCGGCCCGCCATAACTTGTCAGCTGGCTCAGGTAGAAATAATCTCCTGTTGCGGTTGGCTTGTCGGGGTAATAATCAAATGTAATGCTGCCGATCGCGGCATTTTCCCGCCTAAGAGGATTGCCATCTTTCCAGGTATAGGTTTCGAGATCCGGCGTACCGCCTGAAGAAGTGGTCTTTGTGATTTTAATAAGCTGCTTGCCGTTGCTGTATTCGAACACCCTTTTATCCCAGGACGTACCCGAGGCATTTTTTTCTGATTTCATATTCGCTATCAGGCCCTGGTCATTCAGCGTAATCGTATGCCGTTGAAAAAACGAACCGGATTTCGTGGCGTTGATAATGATCATGTTTCCGCTGTATTGAAAGTTTTTGACGATTGTAAAACCGGAAAGCGTTTCGGTAATGGTGGCTACTTTCCCTTCTGAATTATAGGTGATGTTTTGGGAGATCTCGCTACCGGAGTTAACTGTCAGGATGCGGCAATCTGGCGTCTCTGATGTCTTCGGAGAATTGCCATTTTCTTTTTTGCAGGCATGAAAAAGCATATTACCAAATGAAAGCAGGCAGAAGAAGATCAATGTTCGAATGGGTTTCATATCGTTAAGATTTTAAATGGAGAGCATAATTATTTACGACCCGGCCTCTGATATTTTGCCGTCGGTTAACCGGATGCTGTACATTTTATTAATAAGATGATTATCATCAGTATCACTCTGTGAAGCCTGAATAAGCATATAGCGATCTGTAAAATCCAATCCTTTAATTTCTTTGATATTCGTTTCAATGCTCCATACCTCGTTACCATCCTTTGCGACCCTGGTAAAGTTGATCAGGCTGCTTTTCCCTATAGCGGTTTTATAACCAATGATGAAACCCGAAGGATTGGTGCAGTGAAATACGCCGGATGTATTCCTGCTGACCAGGAAAAAACCATTGATAAGTTTTTTATCAGACAAGGGTTCAAGGCTGTTGATATCAATCGTCACCTTAGCGTTGTTATTATTGAGTGAGGCAGACCAAAGGCTTCTGATAGCATTCAGAGAACTTGACGCGTCATTTCTAATGGTTCTGGCATATACGGGTAATTCTTCAGCACTGTATAATCCAAAAAAAGTATTGTCCAGGGTGTCCTGGCTGCTTATAAACGCCCTTTCTGAGCCAGAGCGCCACAGGTCTTCACTGCGTTTCCTCTTTCTTGCCGTCACTTTGTTTTCGCTGGAAGTGGTGGCAGGTGAAACCGCTAGGGTTTGGGTGTTTAATTGCCAGATGTTTCCATCAGCGGTGGTAATATTTATTACCTTACTTTGATTATCCCATCGGTAATATTTTACTTCATTCAGTAAAAGGGCCTTCAGCCCCGGATTCTTTTCCTCTATTTTTTTCCGGTCCGCCACTAGGGCTAATGTTGAAGGATGGTAGGCCGTAAGCTGATCCGTGAATATCCAAATCTTTTCGGCGTCTTTTCCAATTATCTGCGGCGTTGTTCCTTTTTTTTTGTCATCATTTACATCTATTTTCACCCCAGCGATTCGGCGCATGTTTTCCGCATCGTAACTTTCCAAATAGTAGCTGTTCTCCATCGCCTTGGTAGCCGATCCGTGGTTTTCTTTATAGAAATACACGTCGCCATGCCGTTTGATGCCCACTGCAATGGTTGTGTTTTTTTGCTCATATAATAAGCCATTCCCAAGCCATGCATATTCATCATGCTCCGAGGCAATACGGTTGGTAAGCGGATTGCAACTGGTATAGAATATAAACAAGGCGCACAATGAAAAAAGGACGATCGTATTTTTATATATTGCTAAAAACATCTCAATTCAAATTTTATTTTCATCAGTATATAATTTGTTTTTCTTGGCTAAGAAGCTATCATCAGCATATTCATTGCTTTTTGTAAGTTGTATGCTTATCATGGTTTCATTCGTCTTTTAAACCGAGCATTTCTTTTGCTTCGATATAGCTGATCTTGCTCCAGTCAATATCCCTGGCATGGGCCATCCCGCTCACCCTGATACCTGCAGGTATCAGCACATAACGGAACTCATTCCCTCTGAAACCGGCATAATCATATTCTGTAAGTGCCGATCCGTCGGTACTTGCGATCTGAATATGAATAGCGTTGGCTCCTCCAAGTCCCTTACTCATCCAGGTATAATCTACATCGGAATGGTTATAGGGCAACATCTTATGTTGTGTATTTCCATAATTCTTTCCATATAGAATCAGTATGCCGCCGTTGGATAGAAATGTTGCAATATCTGCGGCGCCAATCAACGAAAGCACATTGGCGGGAAAGGTATATTCCATCGTTTTTACGGTTGAGGTATTGGGGGTAGCATTAATCTGATAGTCGATCCAGCCGGAAGACACCACATTGGCTGTACCTGGAGGGCCAGCTGGACCTTGCGGGCCACGCAAGCTGATCGGATTACCCCAGCCAGAGGCGGTCTTGGGACCATAAAGTGCAGCATTGGTTGTTCGTATGTACCAGTCGCCTGTTATGCCAATGGCAGTCGTGGGTGCGGCGGTACCACTCAGTATCCGGGCACCTGGGCTTCCGGAAGGCCCCCGTGTTCCCTGCTGTCCGGTTGCACCTGCCTTGCCCAGGAGGCTGACCGGTGTACCCCAGTCTGTGGCAGACTTAGGCCCGTAAAAATCACTTGTAACGGTGCGAAAGTAAAAATCACCTGTAATACCCAGTCCCACCTCCGGAACACCAATACCACTGTAAATGGTGGTTCCATCCTCACCCTTGACACCCTGAGGCCCAATCACCTGTTCTTTTTTACAAGCCGTCAGCATATATCCAATGGCCAGTAGCATCAACAATAGTTTTGCAGTTTTCATATATTCAATTTCAATGATATTCTTGCTCATGGCATCCTTGTGTCAGGCTTGCCCTAAGCTTATGTAAAGTTGAGCGTTGATAAAATTCCGAACAACCCCAAAATGAGGGTTTAATATATTGTTTCAGAAGAGAATAGGAATATCATATATCTCGCGACACCACCACGACCTCTGGGTGCTGCGGGTGAACCTTCACAGCGATTATCTCACCTCTCTTGGGCACATCATGCCCGGCGAGATACTCCGCTAGGTATGCTTCGTATTCCGCCACACCTTCTCGTGTAACCCGCACCCACATCTGATACTCGAACCGCTGAGGACGCAATTGCAGGCGAAAATTACGACTGCGCCTAACACGCCACATGGTGCGTTCAATCTTCAACACATTCGCCATCGCTGGCAACCCGTACTCGTGCGTTTCACGATACACGATTGGATTTAAGGCGAGGTCTAAACGCTGACAGAAAACCACTACAATGGCAATAAAAAAGGCGACAAACGTGATTGTAATGACGACTATCGAGGTCATGGAGCCCAGGGCACCTGTCCCGAGGATAATCCATCCTGAGAACAGCAGCAAGTTCAGAAAGATAAGTGCGACTGCAAGAAAAGCCCATAGCTTCCCAATTTGGCCTGCGCGCTGCGACATGTTCGTTCTAGGTGGAGACGGTGGCTGGGCGTGCGGAGTGCTCGGACTGATACGATTGGTTACTGTGCGTAATTGCTTTTTCATATCAAACGTCCGTTTTAAATCAGGCGTTCGTTGATGGCCTTGGATACCGCTTCGGTGGCAGAATGTACCTGAAGTTTTTCGTAGATATTCTTGATATAGGAACGTATAGTCTCAAAACTAAACCGGGTAGAAGCTGCTATCATTTTGTAGCTGTTGCCCTGACAGAGCAGGGCGAGAATTTCCTGTTCACTTTTGGTGAATTGATAGGGATTGTCCGATGTGCGTTGCATGGATTCTATTACCATTTTGGCTATAGGCGGGCTCATAGGAGCACCACCTTCCAATACTTCATGAATGGCTGAAATAAGTCTTCCTGAAATATTCTTTTTGAGTAGATAACCGGAAGCACCGGCACAGATGGCATCCAGTACATGCTTGTTATCGTCAAAAACTGTGAGCATAATAATGGCAGTCTTTTGGTTTTGCGCTCTGATCAGCTTTAAAGCTTCGATGCCGTTTCTGCCAGGCATGTCAATATCCATCAGTATGACGTCTGGCAATCCTGAAGTCATGGTTTCCGTTATTTGTAGACAATCCGGAAAAGAGCCGGTTACTACAAATTCTTCCGACAGCTTAAGCAATTCTTCCAATCCATTGCGCAGTAAGTCCTTATCTTCAAATATCCATATGGTTATCATCATAATAATTTAGTCAAATTTCAGGAATTCCTACATAAATCAAGACCCCAAAATTCGGGTTTAAATCGTAAGCCGCAATTCAATATTGGCTCCTTGTCCCACTTCAGACCGGATGGCAATAGCGGCATTAATTTGTGCTGCCCTGTTTTGCATATTCCGCAAACCGTTGCCCATTTTTACGGTTGCCGGATCAAATCCTTTGCCATCATCAGTAATCTCCATGATTAGGATATTAGGAGCTTGTTTGATGAACCGAATAGTAAGCAGTGTACACTCACTATATTTAGCCGCATTGTTTACTGCTTCTTTAAAAATTAGGAATACACTCTTGCGGACTATCGGGTCAAGGGCAATGAATGATTTGTCTGAAAGATTGTCGTGAAATTGAAAATTGATGTCCAGCGGCTCGCAAAGCTCTATTGCAAAACCCTTCATTCTGGTCAGCATGCTTTCAAAATTGTCGTTCTCAGGGTTTATCGACCATACAATATCACTCATGTTTTCCATGGTCTGCCGTGCCTGATGGCTGATCGCTTTCAGATGGTCTATTACAAAATCGGCATCTTTATTTTTTACCAGAGCGGTCCGGCTGCTGATATCAATACTCGATAACTCAGATCCGATATCATCATGCAGGTCGCTTGCAATCTGTTTCCTGATATTGTCTTCCACAAAATATTTAGTCAGCTTTTTCGTACAGGTGTCCGCTATCCTTTGTAGCAGTTTTAAATGACGCTTGGAATAAAAGTGTTTTTTGCGGTGCTCTGAGTCAATAATTCCTAACAGTTTTCCGTTGAGTATAATGGGTACCGTAATTTCTGAAAACCTCGTCTGGTCGTCGACGATATAACGTGGATCCTTGGTTGTGTTACCGATGATTTCAGGTTTTAAGGAGGCAGCAACTGATCCTACAATACCCTTACCCAAAGGTATTTCAATCTTGTTAGCAATCGTAAATCCATCTGGGTTTTTAGGGCCAAAAGCCGCTTTTTGAACCAGCATTTTTCGATGATCATCATACCCGTAAATAACGCAATCCTCAAAATTGAGCCGGGATATACAGTTTTTGGCAATGTCCCAGAAGACATCATCCACCGTGTTTTGGTTATACAATGAAGTAGCAAAATAGTTGAGAATTTTTTCTTCTTTTATTCTTTTGCGGGAGCGATACAACCATATCATTGCCCAGGCAAGAGCTAGGCCTAATATGGGTGCTAGGAATCCCCACTTGATCCGGTTGTTTTTTATTTGCAGAAGTTGTATTCGGGCCTCCTTTTTTTCAGCTTCATATTTTTCCTTTATTTCGTTAGTGGCTGCTATTTTTGCATGGATATTGAATGAATCCTTCAGAGCACCTGTTTGTTGCGAATAACGAAAAGCTGCTTGCCAGTTTCCCGATTGCCCATGCATATCGGTAAGGGCTTCCGAAATTTCAACTTGGAAGTTCAGCATATCAAGCGAATCGCTCAATGTGTAGGCTTCTTGCAAATACTTTTCCGCTTCGGAATACTGGGATAATAAAGCGAGCGTCTTACCCATATTAAATGCCTCATAAGCAAGATCCCCTAAATTATTCGATTTACGAAAATGATGATAGGCATTGGTATAATGTCCGAGTGCCCGCTGGTATTCTTTTTTCATGAGGTAAGAATCCGCAAGATGTTCCTGTAACATGGCTTTTTGATAGGGAGAAGCGTTATGTTTATCAGCCAGTTGAATACCATGCAACAGAACCTGTAAGCTGCTGTCTGGCTGAGTCATGCTTCGGTATAGTATGCTCAGACTTACAATGACATCTATATATTTAGGATAATTCTGCTGCAATTCGAATCCCCTTAAAGCATCTTTAAAATACTTTGCAGCTTTTTCATTGTCACCAGATTCTCTGTAGATGATCCCCAACTGTCTTTTACTATGCGTCAACAAACCGATATCTTCCAAAATCTTACTAAGAGAATCCGCCTGAAGAATATACTTTAACCCCAGGGTGAAATTGCTTTGCCGCGTATATACTTCCGAAATATTTATATTCACCCTGGCTATGTCACGTAGGCTGCCCTGATTTGTGAATAGCTTCAGCGACTTATTAAGATAGAACAATGATGAATCCAGATCACCTTTATGCATATAGGCCCAACCAATTGAGTTGTAAGCATTGGCTGTTGCTGAAGTGTTGTTATCGGATGTGTGTATAAGCTTTCTAGCCAGCAGCAATGCTGAATCGGGATTTGTAAAGGCCAGCTGGAACGCTTCCGAAGCAGTTTTAAAGGCAATAGTATCATCTTGCCCGTAAGTAGATGAGGCAATGAAACACAGGACAACAATCCAAAGGTATAACGCCTTGTAAAATATGTGCTTATGATTAAGTGTCATGAAGCGGATTTTTCAGGTTTAATAAACTAAAGTACAAAAAAAAACGGAATCCAGATCTTGAACAAAAAAGGAACATTAGTACGTATTATAGTGTCCTCTGGCGCCAACTAATTTATCAGTGCGTTAGTTAAATTAGGTTTTTGTTGAATAAAACGACAATGAAACCGCCCCCTTGTTTCGGATCAAACTGTAACCCTGAGAGGCTGCCGAGAATGGTAGCGAATGCCCCACGAAGTCTTATTAAAGATAATTAATTCTTAACCCACCGAACCTGCACTAAACAAAAGTAGCTCAACCCGTTTTCATTCCCTTCACCCGCCTTTTCAGCGCAAAACAAACCTTCAGATTGGACTGTTTTTATAGACGTTTTAACGCAGCTCTAATAATCCCATTTAAACTTCGACGCTTAGCAGCTAGTAATATTCTTAAAGATAAATTGATGTCTCCGGACTTAGAAAAGTGGCTTGAGAGGTAAAAAGTGGTCAGTTTTGTCTAAACTCTCATAACCCAAAAAAGTCCCTCACGTGCAGCGAAATTAATAAATAATTTAATAAGAGTTTTTTACATAAAACACCACAAATTGCCTAACTATCATTAGCAGTAAGCGTTCATTTAGGAAGCTTTTTGCAACCATTAAATTTTCCATACGTACCATTCGTAAAATTAAATCCATCCACATTGTGGGCAAACATTTATCTTGACTAATCTTGATCGCGCTCATATATACTTTTTTCATAGCCCTTATATGAGCGCTTCCCTCAAAATTGTGCAACAAAAAGCAGGAGGAACTGAAAGTATTATGAAATAGCTATAAACAGAAGGTTTGCTGGCCAGATTTTTACCATCCTTATTTTTATCATCCTGACGCCTTCATCTAAACAGTTTTGTGAATCTTATGAGGACATTCTTTTTTATCATTTTTGAAGATATTACCAAGTTTTTCTCTCTATTTCTTTATTCTGAAGAGTTCTTGGACTTCCCAGAACTAAAAAGGTAATGAATTGTAAAAAGTTGTTTACAGAGTTTTGATAAAACGTTTTAGTTTCTATCTTTAGCATAGATAACCTCGGTCATCTTAACCAATGTAAACATGCGATTTTTTATTTCCATCCTTACTGTTTTTTGTTTAACGGGGTCTGTTGAAGCTCAGGATTCTGAGCTTGCCTTTCATAATTTTAACCGGTCTTACCTTGATTCCACAGGGATTTATCGGGTAGATCCTGGGAAGAATCAACAAGTTGCAGCTATCTGGACGCAAGCAATTTATTGGGATATGGCCATGACTGCTTATAGCAAGAGCAAAGATAAATCCTCGAAAGATTTAATGAATAAAATTTATCAAGGTAATTATAAACACTACGATGGGTTTAACTGGAATAATACGGATGTCTGGTTTATTTATGACGATATTATGTGGTGGGTCATTTCTTTTGCTAGGGGTTATCAATTGACCGAAGATCCTGTTTATTTGGCCCATGCCATTTTGGGTTTTGATAGGGTTTGGAGTGGAACGCCAAAACTTGCAGATAAGGGTGCCTTTGATCCCCAGCGGGGCGGGCTATACTGGGGATGGAAATCCGATCAACGTGGCAAGACCGCTTGCATAAATTATCCAGCGGTGGTGGCCGCAATGTTGTTGTATGATTCGACCAAAGACGATCTTTATTTACAAAAGGCCAAACAGGTTTATGATTGGTCTTACCAAAATCTTTTCGATCAATCTCTGGGAAAGGTTGGAGATCATCAAGTTCCTGGTCAGAAGACCAATTGGACCGTTAATCTGTATAATCAGGCCACTTGTATCGGGGCTGCCGTTCTTTTATTCGAGCAAACCAAGGATAGAAAATACCTTGACCATGCTAAGCTTTGTGCAGATTATGTGATGCATACTATGGCGGATGATCAAGGCATATTGCCTTTTAAAAATGGCATAGAGCAAGGAATTTATACCGCAATTTTTGCGCAATACATCCAACAGCTTTTTCCTTATGATTCCTCGGGAATCTACCGAAAATGGATCAAAAAGAATACTGATTTGGCTTGGAAAAATAGAGATAAAAATGGATTAATGGGCAAGAATTTTCACCATAAAACTCCAGATAAAAATGAAGTTTATGATGCTAGCGCCGCGGTGGCTTTGCTACAAATACTAGACTAAATCGTACTTAAATTAATGATAAAATCAACGATGAGATACCTAAAGAAAACGAATGCATTTTTTGTTCTAATGGTTTTGCTGTTCTGCAATAGCTTACTAACACACGGACAATCTCAGATTAATTCCCTCAGGGCACCGGCCTATCCCTTGATTACTTTGGATCCGAACGTGAGTGCCTGGTCTTATTCGGATAAGCTCTATGAATCGAGCCCCGCACATTGGTCAGATAAGAAACTTCCTTTGATGGGTGTATTAAAGGTTGGGCAAGAATTTTATAGATTCATGGGTACAGAAGAGCTCGATCTTTTTACGCTTGTCCCCTCGGGTGAGGATAAGCCCTGGCAAGGGAAATACAGCACTTCAGTATCAGCCGAAGATTGGGCTAGCGTGAATTTTGACGATTCCTCTTGGAAAGATGGAAAGGGCGCCTTTGGTACGCTTGAAAACGAACCCTTAAGTAAGACAAATTGGACCACCGAAAAAATTTGGGTACGAAGAGTCATTGATTTAAAAGAAAATCTATCAGACAAAAGTATTTTTCTGGAATATTCCCACGACGACGATACGGAAATTTTTATCAATGGAATTCGTGTGCTTGCTAAAGGCGGTACAGGTAAAAACAAGAGAATAAAAATTCAGGGTGAAGCGTTAAAAAGTTTGAAGAAGGGTAAAAATGTCATTGCTGCTTATTGCTTTAATGGGGGTGCAAATGGATTTTTGGATTTTGGTTTATTAATGGAGCGTAGTGATGGAGCCTTTTTTGGAAAAACTGCTCAGCAAATCAGTGTGGAGGTTCAGCCTATGCAAACACATTATGTATTCAAATGTGGAGAGGTGGAGTTAAAATTCACTTTTACTGCCCCGCTATTCCTAGATGATTTGAATTTGTTAAGTAGACCAGTGAATTATCTGTCCTATGAAATAAAGGCAGATAAACCACAACAAGTGGAATTATATGTAGAGCTTTCCCCAAATTGGGCATTGCATTTACCAACTCAGGAGTCCATCTCGGAGAGCTTTCAAAAGAACGGGATTTCCTATTTAAAAACAGGGTCTAAAGCGCAAAAGATTCTTGAGCGCAAAGGAGATCATGTTCGCAACGATTGGGGGTATTTTTATTTGGCCAGCGATTCTGAAAATACATCTGTAAAAACAGGGACAAGTACCGCTCTAAGAAAATCTTTTACGACCGGAGTCGCAAGCAAAAACCACGAGCTGACTGGAACAAGACAACTCGCCCTAAGCCAAAAAATTCAGCTAAAAAATTCAGCCATTAAAGGAAGGTTCGTTATTGCTTATGATGATGTGTATGCTATCCAGTATTTTGGAGAGAATTTGAGACCATATTGGAATAAAGATGGCAAAAGTAATATAGAAGAGCAAATAAAGCTTGCTTTCTCTGATTATGATCAAATCATTCAGAAAAGTGACGCCTTTGATGCAAAATTCATGAAAGATTATCAAAAGCATGGAAGGGAATATGCTGAGTTATGTGCGCTAGCCTATAGACAGGCCATCGCGGCGCATAAATTGGTGGAATCCCCGAATGGAGATCTACTTTTACTCTCAAAGGAAAACGATAGTAATGGATCAATCGGTACAGTGGATGTTACCTACCCCTCAGCCCCGTTGTTTCTCTACTATAACCCTGAACTGGCGAAGGCTTTGGTTAATTTTATTTTCTATTATTCAGAATCCTCAAAATGGCAGAAGCCTTTTCCTGCTCATGACATAGGAACCTATCCCATTGCGAATGGTCAAACCTATGGTGGGGACATGCCTGTTGAGGAAAGCGGAAATATGCTGATTTTAAGCTATGCGATCGCCCGGGCAGAAGGCAACGCAGAGTATGCTAAAAAGCATTGGAAAGTATTAACTACTTGGGCTGATTATTTGGTTGAAAAGGGGTTGGATCCTGAAAACCAGCTCTGTACAGATGACTTTGCTGGACATTTCGCTCACAATGCAAACTTATCGGTGAAAGCGATCCTGGGAATTGCCTCCTATGGTCATTTAGCTAAAATGATGGGACGTGAGCAAGAAGCGAATCAGTATTTGGGCAAGGCAAAGGAAATGGCCAAACAATGGGAAGTGATGGCGAATGATGGTGATCATTATAAGTTGACCTTTGATAAAGCGGGAACCTGGAGCCAGAAGTACAATTTGGTTTGGGACAAGCTTTTGGGAATGGGAATCTTTGATCCACAGATCATCCAAAAAGAAGTGAAGTATTATCTCGGAAAACAAAATAAATATGGATTACCATTGGATAACCGTGAAACATATACCAAAACAGATTGGATATTTTGGTCTGCAACTATGGCGGATAATGCGAATGACTTCCAGAAATTTATTAAACCAGTCCATCGTTTCATGAATGAAACAGTAGATCGGGTTCCGATGTCTGATTGGGTGTTTACGGATAAAAATGAACGCAGAGGTTTTAAGGCAAGATCAGTTGTAGGTGGTTACTTTATAAAGATGTTAGAAGATAAAATCAAGAAATAGATTTAGTTAGATTTGGTTGTTTTTGAATCGTGAACCTACTCGTTTGCCAAAATGAGTAGAGATTCTATCCACAATTGGGTTGGCGTGTGCGCGCTAGCCCTTTTGTTTTTATATCATGGACGTCTCCCTAGTGGAGGACCTTGATGGTATTTTACAGTAACACAAACTCAACCATAATTTAAGGTGAGCGGCGATGAAAAAGATGCTAAATATTATTCTTCTCCAACGATAAAAAGAGCAGAGGCTATCTGATCAGCCATCAACTTTCCTGTTAAACTCAGTGTAAAGACCTTGTTGTCCCAGAGAAGTACTTGCTTACTTTCTAGGTAAGGTTCAATATTTTTAAGGAATTCATTCAGGTAGTCTGATCCGAAATTTTGCTGGATGGTTTTTTGATTTACTCCCCATTTTGTTCGCAAGGAAGTCATGATGTATTCGTTGTATTGATCGTTTTTGCTTAAAACTTCTGTTTCCAAAGGAAGTTCTTTGATGAGTATGCTTTGGATGTAACGTGCATTATTTGCAATATTCCATGATCTTGATTTGCCATTATACGAGTGTGCTGAAGGGCCAATTCCTAAATAGGGCTCTCCTTTCCAGTAGTTGCTGTTGTGTTTGGCAAATCTTTCTGGTTTAGCAAAATTAGAAATCTCATATTGCTCATAGCCTGCATTAAAAAGTGTTTCAATCAACATGATCATTTGGTGAGCACTTTGCTGCTCATCTAATGCGGGTGTTTTCCCTTTACTTATCATGTGATCTAGAGCCGTCTTTTTTTCAACAGTCATCGCGTAACTTGAGATGTGCGGTACCTCCAATTCAATTAAGGTTTGCATATTGGAAGACCATTTTTCATCACTTAATAAAGGAAATCCGTAAATTAGATCGCAAGTGATATTTTCAAATCCTGCATCTTGAACTCTCATGATAGAAGATTTTGCCTGTTGAGCATTGTGGGCTCTATTCATCCATGTCAAATCTTCTTGAAAGAAAGATTGAATGCCTATACTGAATCGATTAATGGAGGATGATTTTAATTCTCGGACCTTCTGAGGGGTTAAATCATCTGGATTTGCTTCAAGTGTGATTTCTGCATTAGCACTAATGTCAAAATGCTTGGAGATTCGATCGATTAATATACTGATCTCTGATTCTTCTAACACCGAAGGAGTGCCACCACCAAAATAGATGGAATGAATGGTCTTTTCTTCAAGATAATGAGCCCTAAGGTCAATTTCCTTTAACATGCATGTTAACATCTCATTCTTGTATTGCATGGAAGTGCTAAAATGAAAATCACAATAGTGACATGCTTGTTTACAAAAAGGAATATGGAAATAAATCATGGGTGCCCGCTCAGTTCTTATGAGACAAAGGTACTGATTTAAGCAGAACCATTTACATTCATATTCTGTAACTTTTGATCTGTGATATTTATATCAATACTCCAATAGTAACTGCATCCATCGAGACAATAACTCTGTCATTTTTCCAATATTCAGAGTCGTCCGTATGATATCCCTTTAGTCGATCTAATACAGAATACCTCTCCCATAAGAAATTCACATATAAATTTTGTGTTCCATATTATCGATGTAGCCGTAATATTGTCTTCTGTAATTTTTTAGGTTTTTATGTATAATTGGACAGCCATCCCTTGATTATACCTAGGATCGTTTGCGTACTTTATATATTTTTTGAGAATTTCTTCAGCTTCATTAATTTCTTGTATAGTTGGAGTAAATCTATTTACACTTAAATTACATAGAAAACAATCGGCATCTTTTGAAAAAATTACACTTTCTATTTTCCCTTTTTTTATCAATTCGGCATTTGAATCGAGCGATTCTATATGATAATATAAACTTTTATATGAACAGTTCAATAATATTATTAAGTAAATAATGAAGTTTTTTGGTTTCATTAAGTAGATAATTCTGTATACAAAATAAACAATAATGTTGTTGAATCATTCAATTGTCAAAAAAGAATAAAGAAATCTATGTTTTTTAATTTGTTGTTTACAAATTGTAACGTATTGAAATTTAGTTAATTAAATGTTCTTGGTGCCCGTTTTTGATGTAACAATGGTAAGGAATTAGCATGTGCAAATATTCATACAGAATTACTAAAACCTTTATGTATATCTTTTAAGATGCTTATAACACTATCAACTGTTGAATCTTCATTTGATGGATGAACCATTAATCGTACAAATGCACTGTTTTCTCCCACTTGTATATGTTTTTCTAAAATATTATTAAGTCTTACTACTAAACCCTCGTTGCTATTTGCAATTTTTCTCATTTCTCTTCCTAATACAATAAGGCCAATGCTTTCGAAAACTATACTTTTTGTTTCATCAAATAAATCGTTATGATGTTCATATATCATTTCGTCATTTAATGTAAAAAAATGAATAACTAGATTCGAGATATCAGTAGCATCTTTTTGACGCTGTTCCGGTCTATCATCGTAAGCGATGAACTTGAGCAAGGCTATTGCAGGTAATGTTGCTACTTTGAACGAATGTCCGGTCTCAAAATCTACATCTTCTATCCCATTATTGTATACCTCTATTAATCCATCTATACGAATGCTGGTCATGCCTTGTCCACTAACAGTGACACTTCCGTCATCTTCAATTTCACCAAATGGTAATATATCCACTTGCGTATCATCTGGGGCAATCAGAACAAATGCATTTTCTCTATATGGCGTGAATTTTTCTGTATCTATAAGATACACTCTGATCCGCTGGTATTCATCGTGATTACTCACTAATACAGCATAATCAACATCTTTTGTTGTTCTAAAACTTATGCTACCTTTTTCGTACCATACCTGCCTAGCTAATGCGCCTATTAGGTAAAAGTCTATATTTAATTGATTGAAGCTACGCTCCAATATATCAAATATATGTTTAAGTTCTCCGTGTTCATATTAGTAAAAATCAGTTTTTAAATAGCTGTCAAAAATCAATTCTGCAACTTCTATATTTCTTGGATCTTGACTAAGGATTAGATCAGCATATATTAATATTGGCGGGGCATAGTCTCTCTCTAAATTATCCGTTTCTTGCCAAAAATGTTGTATGATTTCAATATCACCTTTAGAGTCCGGTACAAGCATCATTTTTTTCACTAGGTCCATCTTTGATAATTTGGTGTAAAGTGTTTTTATTTCGGGTTCAATATAATTTGACATCAGGTTCGCACCAGCTTCTCCTCCCCATACATCACCAGGCACAAGCTGTTGCTCTGTCCAATGCTTATTATTTTTTAAAATCCGATACCGCCCTATCTTTAGTTTAGGCCTTAATGTCTCGCCATAACCTGTGATCCATCGGTCTAGTAGCTCTCGTTTACGCGTTAGTATATATTTATTTTTATTTTTGGCGATTAGATAACCAGCTTCTTGTAAGTTATTTATGACTAAAGGGACATTGCCTAATGCTACATTTGCTCGATGAGCAATTTCCCTATAAGTCATATTTAAAACGTTCTTTTTAGTGAGTAACAAAAACACTATTTTCAGTCCTGTAGGAGTAAATGCTCTGTTAGGTTTTTCTTTTTCCAATGTTGGTATTCTGTTTCCCTCAATAAAAATATAGTAGTTCTTATTGCGGAAATAAAAATTTCCAGCTATGTCTAAATACGCTATGTTTTCTTGTCTTAGCATTTCCTTAGCTTTAGGAAAAATGTTTTGTGCTAAGAGTAAGAACGTATCATTTACGTAAGCTCGAGCTCTAATTTGTGTTAAATGTATATTGCGGATTTCGTTCTTTACGTCCGTTTTAAATTTAATTCGATTTTCGCCAAAAGCAATTGTCAATATTCCATCTATCCCTGTATCTTCAGTATGTTCTAAGAACTCCCACTCTCCATGTATACCTGCTACATTTTCGAGATTGTTCAATGCTTTATTTACCGTCTTGATTTCCTGTTGAGTTATCATTTGTTCATTTTTTTTAATCGTTCACGTTACGTGAACAAGCGAATTTAGTGAACATTATTAATTAATCAAAGAAATATTATATAAGTAATAAAAACTACAACTAGACACATTTGTCCAACGCAATCAAGGTAATCCTCAAATATTCTTAAAAAATAATTTGGATTGGATTAAAGGTGGGGAATTTTCTTCAAATTTAAAAAACAAGCTTACACAGATATACGAAAATCGATGGAATGAAACCAACAATCACTATTATATCAGGGTTGGTCAAGAATCGGAGACACCTGTTTTTAGAAATGAATCTGCTTATGAAAATATGCCATATCCCGATGCAGGATTTCGTTTATTGTCATTAATGCGTTACTGGAATATTATCCAATATTATTATCCATATAGAAATTTAATAGAAAAAAACTGGGATAAAGTTTTTGAGGAATATCTACCTCAGTATATTCTTTGCAAAAACGAGCTAGAGTACGAGTTAGCGACTTTAAAATTAATTTGTGAAATCGGGGATTCTCATGCTAATATATGGTCTGGCGCTGACAAAATAGACCAATTAAAGGGGAATTACTTCTCCCCATCAAAAGTTGAATTTATAGAAAACAAACTGGTTGTAACAGGTCACTTTGGAGTAGCTCCAAAAATATATACCCCTTTTAAAATTGGGGATATTATCACACATATTGATGATAAAACAGTAGAGTATCTTATAGATAGTTTAAAAATATTTTACTCCGGATCTAATGAGCGAACAATAAAAAGAGATTTAGCGCACGAAATTCTAAGATCAGTAAATAATAAAGTGAAAGTTAACTTCTTAAGCGGCGGACACCCTGTTGAAAAAGAGATTATATTATATCCAAGAAACGAGCTAAATATGTTGGACTATTATAATAAAAAGTCGAGGGAGAGTTATTTTAAAGTTTTAGAATCAAATGTAGGATATATTAATACAAGTTCTTTTTCACCAAAGCATATGGCTGAATTAAGGGAAAAATTGAGATCTACTAAAGCAGTAATAATCGATTTAAGACACGCAGTACCGGGGGCTAACATATATCAAGCATTAGGATCATTATTTGTTGATAGTTCTGTCCCATTCGTTAGTACAGCGGTTATGAATATGAATAGGCCAGGTGAATTTATTTTACGGTCACCACATAAAATCCACCCATTTGGGGATACGTTTAAAGGGAAAGTAGTTGTGCTGGTAAATGCAAATACGCAAAGCTCACAAGAATATACAGCAATGGCACTTAAAGCAGGATTAAATACTACTTTATTGGGTAATGCTACCGCTGGAGCTGATGGAAATATGTCTAGTTTTCACTTACCAGGAGGACTATCCACTTCAATTTCTGGAATAGGCATTTTATATCCGGATGGAAAACAAACACAAAAGATTGGTATTATTCCAGATGTTTTTGTAAAACCAACGGTTGATGGAATCAAGAAGGGAAAAGATGAACTATTAGAAAAAGCTATTGAAGTAAGCAAGAATTAGCGAATTGGCCAGTGTTTTTGAAACCTGTTAATAAATTGTTTCAATTCAATTGACGATTTTGAGTCCTGTAGGGGTAAAAGCTCTGTTTGGTTTTTCTTTTTCTAATGCAGGGATTTTGTTACCCTCAATAAAAATATAGTATTGCTCATTTCGGAAATAGAAATTGCCGACAATATCTAAATACGCTATGTTTTCTTTTCTTAGCATTTCCTTAGCTTTAGGAAAAATATTTTGTGCTAAGAGTAAGAACGTATCATTTACGTAAGCTCGAGCTCTAATTTGTGTAAATGTATATTGCGGATTTCGTTCTTTACGTCCGTTTTAAATTTAATTCGATTTTCGCCAAAAGCAATTGTCAATACTCCATCTATCCCTGTGTTTTCAGTATATTCTAAGAACTTCCACTCCCCATGTATACCAGTTACGGCTTCGAGATTGTTCAAGCTAGATTTACGATCTTGATTTCCTGTTGAGTTATCATTTGTTCATTTTTTTTAATCGTTCACGTTACGTGAACACTCCGGTTATATGTAGGTAAATTGAAAAGCTATGGGATTAAGTCACTTAAATTGGTTGTGTAATACTGTATTAAACGTTAAAGTTTATAATCTGTATTTTAAAGTGATATATTCAATGTTATAGTTGTTTTTTTAAAATGGTTTATTTATTTTTGACGCACCAATCCTATTGTATGAGCAAAGAAAGAGAAGTAGCACATTTTTTAAAAGACTTCAAAGATAAAATGAAGGTTTGGGATGTACTCTTTCGTGAGGATAGAGGGAAGAATGTCCAAGCATTGGTAGATTTAGAACTTCGCCCCATAGATCGTAAAGATAAATTGGAGGCACTCGAAATTTTGGACTATAGTGAAGGTCCCCTTGAAGAAAAACTCTATGGAACTGCTGATATGTGGGTGTTTGGAAAAATTATTAAAAAAAAAGAAGTGTATATCAAAATTACAATGGGGTCAATGGGTAGCAGTGTTATTTGCATTTCCTTTCACTTGGCTCAACACAAAATGAACTATCCTTTAAAACAAATGATATGAAAAGTCCAATCACAGGTAAAGAAATGTTAATGATCAAAGAATGCAGATCAATGGAGTTCAGAAAGGAAACATTTGAAATTGTTTTCCACTATTTTAAATGCAAGGATAGCGGAGAACACTTTACAACCACAACATTGGATGAAGTGAATATCAATCAGATATATAACCAATACCGCGATAGATTCAATATTCCATTTCCTGACGAAGTCGTTAGAATACGCGGAAAATATGATTTATCTGCTGCTAAGATGTCTGAGATTTTAGGATTTGGTATAAACAGTTATCGCCAGTACGAAGCAGGGGAAATGCCAAGTGTAGCAAATGCCAAATTGATTCAAATGGTCAAGGATCCAAAAATTTTCATCGAAATGGTAACCTTATGCGGTACATTAGAAGATAAACTCAAAATTAAATATATACAAAAAGCACAATTATTGGTTGAGGAAGAGAAAAGGAATATCTTCAATTTAAATCTTAAAGATTACTTATTGGGTAGACATTTAGCAGATGTTTTTTCAGGTTACAGAAATCCAAACTTGGAAAAATTCACCGAAATGGTGGTTTATTTTTCATTCAAATTATCGCCATTCAAAACCAAAATGAACAAACTTTTGTTCTATGCAGACTTTTTAATGTTTAAGGAAAGTTGTTTTTCCATCAGCGGAGTGCGTTACAAAGCAATAGATATGGGACCTGTGCCTAATAATTTTCAAAGTATATATGAGTACTTAGTTAATAATAATGAAATGGATGTTTTTACCACGGAATTTCCACAGGGTTATACAGGTGAACGATTTGTAGCACGAAAAGATAGACCGTTTAATCCAGATTTGTTTTCAGAAAATGAATTGAAAACAATGGAAAAAGTGGCGGCTGCATTTAAAGAAACAAGTACAAAAGACATTATTGAATTAAGTCATTTGGAAGAAGCCTGGAAGAAAAACGAAAAAGGCAAAGGTGTAATTAGTTATGAATATGCCTTTGACTTAAATTAAAGTTAAAAAATTAGAAAACTCTCTTTGTCGTCAGACAGCAGGTATAATTTTCAATCCCATGATTCTTATTTGAGATTCCAGCGGAAAGTATTATGTGATTGGAGATCACCGCTCAGTTATGAGGGTTATCCAAATATTCCTCCTAAACTCATAAAGTACATTGGATCACTAACTCAAACAACTACCAGACCAACAATATAGAATATTATCAGACTGATAGTGATCGAATTATCGAATAACTTTTAGGAATGATTGTTTTTTTATTGGCTACTTTTTTGTTAAACTAATGATTATACTAAAGAATATTATTAGTGCCCTTTACTCTTCTGATTTAAGCTATTCCATTAATTCGTAAAAGTTTTTTTGATAATGATAGACTGACATATTTTGAAAAAATTATTTAAAAATCAAAGTCAATCAATTTATTGTTTCCATGAAACGTTAACGGAAAATAATCCGTATTTTAAGTAGACAACATACATAGTACGTTAAAAAAATAGTGGATTTAGATTATTTTTCTTACATAAAGTTAATTTTTATGTAAGTATTCACTTATCTTAGTAATTGTTGCAAATTACTTAACTATGAAGCTGTCCATCATTTTTATTTCCATTCTGTTCCTTTTTAGCTGTAAAAAAGATGATCCTTCTGAAAATCTGAATGATCGCGTCTTAATTACTGATTTTTCTTATGTAAATCCTAAAGGCAAGAGTTTTTCGGACTCGATCATTTATTTACCGGCTGATGGATTTATTGTTGAAATGGACGGGATATATGATGGGTATAATGGCGCTACTTTTAAAAGTAATTCCCGAAGAGAATATAAATCAGGAAAAGGAACACCAACTCATCAAGATGTTTTTATTCAATGGAAACTTATGGATTTATCCAATGGATCAATTGTATCCACCGATAGTCGGAATGAACTCACATTGAATATATATAAAGTGGGTAGATATAAATTAACTCAATACGTTTATGCAAACAATGATGATAGGGAGAGGTCTATTCATCCTTTAGATTCTGTCTCCAAGGTTCTAAAAGTTGATGACCTATTTCAAATAGATTCCGTCCTAGTGGACACGTTATCCTTTAGTAGTCCCTATCTCAATTGGGGACTAAATAAGAAAGAGTCTGTAGATGCCTTCGTGTCTATATATAAACATAAAAGCGATATGATTACGGGCAAGGAACCTTTATTTAAGACAGACCTGGTAAAGGACGTTAATGGAGAGGGTGCTGGGTTGAATTTTAAAATTCCTCAAAAGAATTTAATTCCTAAAATCCATCGCACAGAAGATGAACAAGAAAACGTTTTAATCCAGCTTAATGTTTTGCAGGACGATAAGTCCTATACGCTTATTGATAATGATTGGGGATTAATTTTTAATCATTTAAGAAGTGGATACTATTCGAAAGATAAATCTAAATTATTAGAAGAGCAAAGACTGAGGTTTGGAAATATGACATTGAAAATCAGCTCGTCCTATAAATTTATGGAATAAGACAAGAGGTTGGATGAATTTTAATTTGAGAAGAAAGAATTTGGTATTCATACCTACAATCATGTCGAAAATTTACGTATTTAATCTGCTGTTCATAATCGCTCTGCTAGCAGGTTGTGATAAAACTAAAGAAACTCCTGTTCCGGTCCCAAAAGTGTACGAATTTCTGCTGAAAATAACAGACGATCAAGGTAACAATCTATTAAATACCTTGCAAAAGGAACAAATGGGCTTTTTCCTTAACGTAGAAACTTCGCAAGGGATTACAATGCGTTCTTCAACCCGGATGATTGACGTAAATCAACAAAACATCTTAAGGATAGAGGCTGCCAGCGGACCGAATGAAATCATAAATTCGATTAATTATACGATCCATCATTCTACTATTACCAAGGGAAAGGAAGTTAGATTAAAAACAGATTGGATTTTTGAGAAAAACAACATGAAAATTACCAAGGTTTTTTTTGATAATAAAGAAATTAAGCCAATGAATTCTAATGGTTTTATGTTTAATCAGATTTATGAAGTCCAATTAAATGGATCAGATTCTGGTAATAGATTTTAATAAAATAGAACTTTAACTAATTTTTGATGCTGTTTGATAACTTTAATCATTTAACTAATTAATTTGAAAAAGGTATTTGCTAATGGTCATCTCCTGAGTAAATCCACATGGGCGTAGTTTGACCAGCTTGAGTAAACCCTGCTTTTGTGTAAAAATCGATAGAATCTTTGTCCGCTACTAACATTTGCATGTGGATATTTCCATAGGTTTCTTGCATTTTTTTCATAATTAATTTGCCGATACCCATTCCCTGATGAGATGGTAATACCAATAGATGAGGATAATAAACAACTAAATGACCATCGGAAATGGCGTTTCCTAATCCAACTAAAGTATCCCCTTGCCAAGCCGTAATTAATGAATGAGAATTTTCTAGAGCTTTCATTAGCTCGTTTGGTTTGTTGGCAGAACTCCATTTGTTATCCGTATAGAGTTTAATTACTTGATCAATTGGAAGATTTTTATCTTCAGATAATGTCAGATTCATTCGTTTGGCTATTCGTGTTCGTTTATCAAATCTTGAAAGAAAGTCGAATTTAAACAAATCGCTTACATATACGAACAATCCAATCAGATAATATTGCTGTTAGTGCTTAAGCTATCCCATTTATTCGTAAATTCTGTACGTGTTTCCGAGTCAGATTAATATCTATCTCCCAGTAATTACTGCAACCATCAAGCACCATTACTCTATCTGTTTTCCAAGCTTTTGATTCGTCTTTATGGAAACCCTTTAGCCTATCAGATAACCTATACCTTGCCCAGGAAAAATTTACATAAAGTAATCTATTCCCATTTCTATCAAGATAACCGTAGTATTGCCTTCTGTAATTTTTTAGATTATTATGAATAACAGGACAGCCATTTCCCTGGTTATGCATGGGATTATTAGCTGATTTTATGTTTGCTTGTAAAATTTCTTCAGCTGTATTTATCTCATCAATTGTTGGCGTAAATCTTTGTTCTCCAAGATTACAAAGGAAACACTCTGCGTTTTTGGAGAAAATAACACTGTAGATTTTTCCATTTTTAATTAGTGTTGAATTTGAATTGTACTTTTCAACAACATGGAAAGAATGTTTACATGAACATGTAATCAAGGCAATGGAAAATAGGCAAAGACTCCAGAATTTCATTTTTTTAATAACTGGTTAAGAATAAAATAAAGATAAATTAATGTGTTTAAAAATGATAACCAATTTTCAGTAAAAAAGAAATAAATGTTTCCTGTTTGTTGCTCGTACTGTCCTTAATCAGAAAGAGTATACTGAAATTTCACTAGAGCGTGTTCTTTCAAGTGTGTGATTATGATCGTTTTAAGTAATTAATATTAATCGTATATTTAAATTAATATTTGCTTAACACCGGGTTAATGTTGCATCCTTAGCTTCGTCCCGGTAAGAATTATATCCTTATTTTATTACCTGTATTGACTAAAAAAGATGAAAAAAATGACTTCAAGGTATTACCGTAGTTCTGCATGGACGGCGAGAGCCTGTCTCTTGTTGTCAGGGCTCGGCTTCACACCTGTGTTTGCAGGCTATTTATCCAAACCTTTAGAGGTAGTCGAAATCACTCAGCAAAAATTTACGGTTTCGGGCTACGTAATAGATGATCATGTGCGTACGCCGTTAGCCGGTGTCACAATTCTTGTTAATGGGACTTCTGTCTCCACAACAGACAACCAAGGTAGGTTTGAGATTCAGGTGTCTGCCGATCAGCAGGTGACATTTCGGATTGTTGGTTTTCAGTCCTTAACCAGAAAATGGTCAGCGGCTGCGAGCAATGTGGCAATTTCTTTACAACATTCGGATGAACAAATTTCTGAGGTTGTGGTGACCGCTCTAGGAATCAAACGTGAGGAAAAATCATTAGGCTACGCGGTAAGCAAAATTTCTGGGAAACAAATGACAGATGCCGCATCAAGCAATTGGGTAGATGCGATGAAAGGAAAGGTTGCTGGGTTAAATATTAGCCAAGCCAGTTCAGGTCCGCTGAATACCGCGCGAATTAATTTACGTGGTGACCGTTCGCTTGACCCTGCAAAAAACGAAGCCTTAATTGTAGTGGATGGAATTCCACTGGTGAATGGTCGTTTTAGCTCCGGGGTTACAGATGCCTATGGAGCGGGTTCGAGCGGTGCTGATAAAGATGTACCGGTTGACTTCGGTAATGGGTTAGGTGATATTAATCCAGACGATATTGAATCAATTTCAGTATTGAAAGGTGCAGCTGCTACCGCTTTATATGGGAGCCGTGCCGGTAATGGAGCGCTCATTATTACCACCAAGTCTGGAAAAAGGAATGGCAAGGGAATAGGGGTAACTGTAAACTCAAACAGTAGCTTTCAGAATGTGTTAAAATGGCCTGAATTTCAATATGAATATGGGCAAGGTAATTTGAATCGTAATGCTGATGGGGAGCTCTATTATTCGTATGATCTGAGTGAAGACGGAGCAAGTACACGTGGCACTTCAAGTGCTTGGGGACCTAAGTTCGATGGACAAAGTTATTTTCAGTATGATCCGGAGCTTGAAGGGAAGGGGTTAACCCGTACACCCTGGGTACCTTATGAAGATAATGTTAAAGGATTTTTTAGGACAGGGGCAACCTATATGAATAGTGTAGCTTTCGATGGAGGTTCCGATAACTTTACCTCTAGAATGTCTTTAACTCACACCAAGAATGAATGGATTATGCCAAATACTGGGTTTGAGCGATTGGTGGCCTCGTTTAATAGTTCTGCTAATTTAAGCGATAAGTTAAAAATAAATTTCAAAGGAAATTACACCAATAAAAGCAGCGATAACTTGCCAGGGACTGGGTACAATAACCAGTCTATTGCCTATTTTATGATTTTCCAAAATCCAAGCATTGATTTGGATTGGTACCGTCCGATGTGGATGAAAAATCAAGAAAATGTTCAGCAGATTCATCCCTTTAGTTCATATATCGAAAATCCATTTATTATTGCACACGAGATGACGAATAGCTTGGTGAGTAATGGCTTTGATGGGATGTTGCAAGGAGCATATACCTTTAACCCAAAATGGGAGATTATGTTAAGATCTGGGATAAATATGCGATCAGATAGACGTGAACAACGTCGCCCTTGGGATACGGCAAATTTTCCTAAAGGATATTATAAGCAACAGGATTTATTCTATATGGAATCCAACACAGATGCGTTGTTATCATTTAACGATAATTTAGGCGCTGATTTTAAGATCCGTACCTCATTAGGAGGGAATGTGATGAAACAGGACTTGAAAGAGGCAATGGGCGTGGCACGCGGATTGAACTTGCCGGGGATCTACAAGTTAAGCAATGCACTCACTAATTCACTCGCTGATGACAACAGTTTGGTGCGTAAAGAGATCCAAAGTATCTTTGGATTGGTGAACTTATCTTGGCAAGATAAGATCTTCTTGGATGTAACGGCACGTAATGACTGGTCCTCAACACTCCCCTCTGATAACCGTTCGTACTTTTACCCCTCAGTAAGTAGTAGTTTTGTGCTCAGTGATTTGATGAGATTGCCGGCAGCGATTTCATTTGCTAAGCTCCGCTTGTCTTGGGCGCAGGTAGGTAATGATGCTGATTCATATCAGACTTTGAAATATTATTCATCCTCCGTATTCCCAGGTTCAGCAGAGGCACCTTCGGTATTGCATAATGCTTCATTAAAACCTGAAATTTCAACTTCTACAGAGGCGGGTCTAAATATTGCTTTCTTTGATAACCGACTTACTGCTGATATTAATTTCTATTATAACCGTTCTAGAAACCAGATTTTAAGGGTGCCATTAGACATTACAACAGGATATAGCTCGGCAATCATCAACGGAGGATTAATACAAAATAAAGGATGGGAGCTCAGCTTAACAGGGACTCCGGTAAGAAATGAAAATTTTTCATGGAATTCAACAGTAACTTGGGCAACGAACGAGAATGAAATTTTGGAGCTCAGTGAAGGTGTAGAAACTCCTCAACAAATTATCTCCTCAAGTGGGTCAGGTGCCGCACAAATTATAGCGACCGTTGGGGGATCAACGGGTGATTTATGGGGGTATGGATTGGTGAGAAATAATCAAGGTGATGTGATCATTGATGCAGGTACAGGACTTGCTGTTCGACCAGAAGATAAAGTGAAGATTGGTAATGTGTATGCGGACTGGCGCGGAGGGTTTCACAACGAATTCCGCTATAAAAATGTCTCGTTAAGCGCATTGATTGATGGGCAATACGGTGGAATTGTTTATTCGCAAACGCATCATAAAATGACCGAGCAGGGTAAACTAAAACATACTTTGGTAGGACGTGAGACTGGAAAAATTATAGGAGAAGGTGTGATTGATAATGGCGATGGTACATTTTCGCAAAATTCAAAAGAAGTAGCCATAAATACATGGTATAGTGATTATTACCGTAGAGCGAACGTGGAAACGAATAGCTTTAATGCTTCTTACCTAAAATTGAGAGAAGTACGTTTAGAACTCAGTTTGCCTAAATCATTGGTATCCCGTTGGAAAATGAATAGTGCATCAGTGGCGGTGTTCGGAAGAGACCTCTTTATGATAACAGATTTTCCGATGTACGATCCTGAGACCGCGGCGCTTAACGGAGCAACGATTATGCCTGGGGTAGAAATGGGGCAGATGCCAAGTACAAAAACATACGGTGTGAATTTAAGGGTTAACTTTTAACTGGAGGAAATAAGATGAAAATCAAACATATAAACAGTGTGTTGCTGGCGACTACCTTAACGGTGGCTAGCAGTTGCACAGATCATTTCGATGAACTCAATACAAATCCAAATAAGATTGAACAGGTTACGCCTAGTTCTTTGGTGAGCCCAACGGTGTATGGTATGTCCACGTATTTTACCGTAAGGAGCAATGCCTTTACTTGGGAAATCATGCAAACAGGCCTTTCCCATCCAAGCGCAGCGAATGGCATTCACCGGTATTACTTTACCGAAACTAGTGGTAATGGGACATGGAATACATGTTATCAATATCTTCGGAACATTCGCGAGATGGAACAAGCCGCCAAGCGTATAAATAACCCGGTGTATGAAGGAGTCGCAACAACCTTGAAAGCATATATTGTCGGAATTTTGACGGATAGTTTTGGTGATGTTCCGATTTCTGAAGGATTACTTGCCGAACAGGGAGTAACGCAACCAAAATTTGATACTCAGGAGCAAATTTACACGGAGATGATTGCTGAACTCGAACAGGCAAACATCCATTATACCAATGAAGGTGTAATGGAAGGCGAGGATATTTTATATAATAATGACAAAAAACTGTGGCGAAAATTCAATAATTCGTTATTGTTGCGGTATTACCTACGCCTTTCTAAACGTACAGATGCTTATCAAAAGATTAAGGAAATTTTAGACAAACCAGATCAGTATCCTATATTCACCTCAAATAAAGAAGCCGCCATGGTAAGCATAAATGGTCTCTCTCCTTATGATTATGCTTGGGGTAGAAGACAAGATTATGTGAACTTCACAGCGATGGCCGATTTTTTTGTGGACAACCTAAATGAAATGAATGACCCTAGACGACCATTCATTATGACAGAAGCAAGCCGGCTTGTTAATGGTACTGTTGAACGTATAGGGTATCGCGGGATCCAAGCGGGCCACTCGGGTGATCTTACTGGATTAGACTATAATCCAAGTACCCCTAATGGAGACTTGATGTATCCAAGTACCATTGGTACAGTGATCAAGGAAATTATTATGCCTTATTCTGAAGTTGAATTCATCAAAGCAGAAGTGTATTTAGGATTGGGACAAAACGAGCTCGCTAAACAGGCCTATGAAAAAGGTGTAAAAGCTTCTGTAGAGCAATACGGAGGGACATTACCCAACGATTACTTTTCCAATGAATTAGCGCAGTACGATGGGACGCTTGAGCGAATTATGTTGCAAAAATATATTGGGCTGTTTATGGTTGACTACCAACAGTGGTTTGAATACCGTAGAACAGGGTTTCCAAAATTGCCAAAAACGGACTTTATGTTTTACGATGGGGTGATGCCTTCGCGATTTATGTACCATGCAGATCCGCGAAGATTTAATCCAGATAATTATGCTAAGGCGGTAGAGCAGATGGGCGGTGATGATTTCCATACGAAAGTATGGTGGGAGAAATAATTCCGATACACTATAAAACAACAAGGTCTTTGCAAAAACAAAGGCCTTGTTGTTTTTATAGTGCATTGCTGGAGCGATTGCCTAGACTGTTAAATGGAAAATGTAAAATAAACTTGTCTTTATGAAAAGTTTATTTATCTTTATGTTGCTTTAAATTTAACACAATGGATAGACGATCCAAGAGCTTTGTTAAGCTATTTACTTTCCAACGATATGTTGGTATTTTTTGTATTATTATTGGGATTCCCATTCTTTTTTTAGATCCAAATAAGGGTTCTGAAATGTTGTTATTGGTTGGTCTTTTTACGTTGTTCACCGCTTCCCAAAAACAAGAAGATGAGAGATCGGTAAGTTTAAAAACATCATCATTATATACCGGGTTTATTTTAGCGTATGTTTTTAAGATTCTGAGTTCAAATCTGTATTCCCATCATCTTTTTCCTATAGAAATGACAGCAATCAATCATTTTATGATATTGGTGTTCTCTCTTTCTTTATTAATTTATTATTTCAGATTTTATTCCTTCAGGTAATTGACCCGAAATGACCAATTCAATAAAAGTAGAACGCGCAAAAAAGAACATTACCCAGGCGCAGCTGGCCGAACAGGTAAATGTTTCACGTCAAACCATTAATTCGATTGAAATTGGGAAATTTGTTCCCTCCACTTTTCTAGCTTTGAAAATTGCCAAGTTTTTCGAGACGACTGTGGATGAAATCTTCAAACTTGAAGAAAAAGAATTTTGAGCAGTACACTCCGTCTATAGAAGCAGAAGCCAATAGACCAGGCTAACAACGCATTTTTACCAGAGAGCAAATCCTTATTTTGACCCTTCGTTAAAAAATATATACAGACCATCCTTACCAGCCACAATAATGTCCTTTCGTCCCGTGTTTTTCAAATCATGAATTGAAAAATAAATACCAGCGCCTTTTCCTTGATCCACGGGACCATAACTAATTATGTTTTTGGTAAATGACTCCCCATTCCATTTAAAATAGTATAGACCATAAGGGTCGTTTGCTCCAGGGTCTGCTCCATTATGGGCTCTGTAGCGTTTTCCGGTGATAAGTTCGCTTTGGCCATCGCCATCTATATCCATCCATTCCATGGTGTGATATTGTGAGTTGTTGGGGTCTATTGGATGTTTAATCCATTCCCGTTTACTGTTAGAACCTATTTTTTGTTCATACCAATCCAGACCATAGCCATGACCTTGACCAACAATTAAATCGTTAAGTCCATCTTTGTTTATATCCACTACTAACATTGGAACGCTGGCGTCTCCAAACTCAAATTCTTGATGTAAGATCCATTTTGCGTTCTGGCTTGTCGGTGCCTGAAGCCAGCCGTTATTAACAATAATATCGTCTTTTTTATCTCCATTGATATCACCGAAGCCTAAACCATGACCTTGCGTTGAGTCAACATCTATTTTTGTGAATTTTCCAATTCCTTTTCCCTGTGAATTAGTTTGTAACTTATAGTACTTTAGTGCAAGACCAGGCGTGTTAGGAATTATCTCAATAATTCCATCCCCGTCAAGGTCCCATCCTCTTGCGGTCTCAATATTTCCTGTTTCATCAATAATATGCCGTTTCCATGGCCCGTTTGTTCCAGGATTTTCCAGCCAAAAAAGCGTACCTGCAAACCAACCGCCGGTTACAACGTCTATTTTTCCATCCCCATTTACGTCCAATGGAATACTTGAAAAGTCATCCCAATATTCTTGAACACGGTTAACCTCTGCAATGAAATGTCTTTGGATGAAAAGTGGTCCTTGGTACCAGAAGGCCCCAGAAACTAGATCTGCTTGACCATCCCCGTTCACATCCAGCACACCGACGGATTCGTAGGTTTCTGAAGATACTTTCATCTTGGTGAAATGCAATGGTCCCACAGGGGATACGTTGTTCTGATTTTGAGCAGAAACGGATAATATATATCCCAGAGAAATAATCAGTGATAGGGTGTAGCGCATTAAACAAGATACCCATCAAAATTTGTTTAACCATCATGGGGTGTCATGTTGTTTTTGAAAGGTCCTTATTGCTGTAACTATTCCATAATTTAAAGAAAAGAGGGTAAATTATCGATTTAGTTTATTTTTGATTTCCCCACACGAGTATTTTGGTTATATTTGGGTACGTTAAACCAATTAACCAGTATTAGTCTATGGATGGATATGAGAAACTTCATCAGGAATTAAAAAGATTAATTTCTGATTTAGCTCAAGTTGATTTGCTCGATTCTCGGGCTCCTCAAGAGGAAAGATTTCTTGAGGTGATTAATCAATCTAAATATTATATCACTGTACATGATGTTGAATATTTTCGACCGCTTTGTGTGAACGAAAAAATGCGGGCCTTCTATGGGTTCCAAAAACAGGTTCTAAAAGGTTTTGACCATTTTTATTATTTGCAAACCATTCACACCTCTACCTATCATGCGCTTATCGAATCTATTTCCTTTTTTCGAAAGGATAAACAGGGGATTCTTGATCTAAATTATAAACTCCGGGATGCAAACAATTCGTGGAAATTAACCATGGGTTCAACCACGACTATTATCAGAGATGAAAAGGATCGTCCCAAGGTAGCCCTTACGGTGATGGATGAGCTCTCAGGAGGAGTGGAGCCTTCGGTGTATTCAAACTTTACCTCACTGACCAAAAGAGAGCGGGAAATTGCGATGTTGTTGGCTTCGGGTTTAAGCAAAAAAGAAATAGCCGATCAATTATTTATTTCCTCGGACACGGTGGTAACGCATACCAAAAATATTTACAAAAAACTCAAAGTGAATAAAATATCGGAGCTCAGTAAACTAATCGAACTTTTCGATTTTCAAGCCTTAACTTTTGATAAAAAATAAGTGCTATTCAAAACTATAGGGAGACCATTGAGAGCACACCCTTTACTTTGTAAATTGTTTTTACGGAATCTTTGTCGATACTTAATTCGTCAAAATCATCTGAGTTCTTTGCAACCAAACGCCATTGGTTGTCATTTCCATCCCTGATAAAGCGTACGATGTTCAAATGATCTGATATAACCAAATATATATCACCGAAAATAACAGCGTTTTTATCAACTTCTTTAACAAAAACAATATTTCCGTGTTCAATCTCTGGTTTCATTGCATCGCCGTGGTTTACAAACGCAAAATCACTTCCCGATAGCAATGGGATTTCCAGTTCATGAGCAACCGGTAGGCTAGATAAGTCTACTGCAAATTGATCTGGACTAATATTGTACAAGGGTATTTTAGTGGTTAACTCCTTGTCTTTTGACATAGGTCCCTCTCCGGTAATCAACCAAGTTTCATTAATCTCTGGAAAGCGACTCGTAATAACTCCTGCTAAATTTTTGCTAATAGCATAATTCCCTTTTTTTATTTGATAAAGGCGTTCCGATCGTTTTAAGCCAATTTCTTTTGCAAAAGAATTGACATTTAAACCCAAATATTGTATTACCTGTTCTAGACGTTCCCAATTAGTCATTGTGGATATTATAAATAATGAAGCGATGTTTTTAGCTACTTCGTGTTAAAGGCAAAAATAAGGCCAAAAGATTAGAAAACGAAAAAAATTGTAAAAACCAATAAATTATTGAAATATACAAATTAATATTGTATTATTGTCGAATTATTAACCAGGTATAAGGAACAATTAACCAGATGCCAGAAGTTTACTTCGAATATGTTGTATGGGTAAAAGCAAGAAAAAAGTTCATGACTCTCCTGCTCATGTGAAGAGTAATGAGATTACAGTGCTTGATGTAATTAATCTTATATCATTAAAAAACATCTATGTAAAGGACTGGGACTATGTAAAAGATCATATCTCTATTCAAAAATCAAATACAAAGACGATTTATGAGGTTGTCATAAAAGATATCGATGGGGAGACTTATAACCTAAAGATGGAGCTTAAAACGTATTCTTAGAACAAATAAAAAAAATATTTGCAAATACAATAATATATTGTACTTTTACAAAAATAAATACAATCAATATATCAATTATTAATTTTTCGAAAAACAATTTTAAAAATCGAATATGAAAATTAGAAACCTCTCCAGATTAGCCTTAGCTGTTGCGATCAGTAGCGCAGTGATGCTTGAAGGCTGTAAGAAGTATGATGATGACATCACACGACTTGAACAAGGCATTGATCAGAATACTTCTGATCTGAGTACATTAAAATCTCAATTGCAATCAATTTCAGCTACGAACGTTGTTGAATCTGTTACTGCTATTTCAGGAGGTTTTAAAGTTACCTTTAAGAAACCCGACGGCAGTACATTCTCGTATGATATTGTCAATGGTACCAACGGCACGAATGGTACCAATGGAACGAATGGTGCACCAGGCACGATGTGGAAAATTGACGCAGCAACTTCTTTGTGGCAATCCTCAAGTGATGGTGGAGCAACATGGGTAAACACCACAATTAAAGCTAAAGGTGAAAACGGAACGGATGGAACTGATGGAACGGACGGAGCCGATGGAACTGATGGCACAAATGGCACAAATGGTACCAACGGGAAAGACGCAAAATTAGAAATTAAACCTGGTGCGGGTGGCAAGTATTACTGGTTTATAAATGACGCAAACACAAATGTAGTAGCCGCAGTTGGGGATATTTCCTTTATCCAAACTGATGGTGGATACAATGTCGCTATTACGGATGCGGATGGTACTGCGCAAGCGCCGATCTTTTTAGCCACTGAGGCCGTTGCTGTAAGTAGCCTGTCTTTAATTCCTGAATTGACCAATAGTAATACACCAGTTGTATTCTTTCCACGTGTAGTTGATGCAAATACGACACGAATGACAATTTTACAAGGATACGGTAACATTAAATATAATGTAAATCCATTTGGTGTAGCTACAGCAAATTATGATGCAACGGGCTTATTAACCCAAAATACAGATAAAGTGACTTTCCGTTCCACAGGAGCAGCAGTTAGTTCTAGTTTTGTATCGGCAGGTGCCTCGATGAAAACTTTTGGAGACATTACCGTAAAATACAAACCAACAAACGCAAATATGTTATTCCCGAAGGCAACAGATGCTGATGATTTGCATATTGCTCTACAGGTTAAAAATAATAAAGCGGCTTCTAACCAGCAGTTTGTTGCCTCTTCGTTTAATATTGCAAAAGAAGAGATTGTTGAAAAAGATGAGATTACCATCGAAAAATCAGCAAGAAATGCATCAGCAACAACAGATAAAGTAACGTTGTTAAATGGTGTTAACCCTACCTTTGCAGCAGGCGCCTTTATTGATGCTGGGTCAGCAAGTTCAACTTTAGCTCACACTAAGGTGTTGGCTGATGCTCGGACGGCTTCTCATTTCACTTTGCACTTTAAAAATGATGCTGAGAGTAATTTAGACAATAATTCAAATTATTCAGGTGGTATCGTTTTAGACGATGCGTTGAATGGATTCTATGCACGTACACAAATCAATAATGTGATTGTCTCTATGGACGACCACGGATTGAGCGACTATAATTTACGTTACGATCTGGATCATTATGCTCCGGCAGCTCAGGAAAGAGATTGGTTGGTTTTGGATCCGGAAACAGGTAAAATTTCTGTGAAGATTTCAACAACAAATTCGAACACTTACAACTCTGCAGCTATTAATAATTCAGCAGTGGTTCGTGTTAAAATTTTTGCTGGCTCAGGAAACGCAGCACCTCAGCTAATTGGTTCGCGTTTTATTAAAGTTAATTTTGTACAGGATGTAGCTCAAGATATTGCGGTTAACGGTACGGTAGCTCATCAGGTTGTTAGTGCCTTAAGTTCAACAAAAACAATAACTTGGAGTACACCATTAACCTTAGATGCAGCTTACAATAAAACCAGTAGATCTGCTGCTGACTTCCACTCTGTATATACCTTCACGCCAAGTGCAACAAATCCAGCAGGATTTACCTTTGATATGGCTAGCATGAATAACAGTACACAAGGAACAGCACGTGATTTGATGATTGCTAATACAGTTATGCCAGGAACGTATACTTTAACAGGTGAATACAGGTCTTCAATCTCTATTGATCCAGTAGTGAAAGTAACGATCACTGTGACTGTGGGTGGAAACTTAATTTCTTCATTAACCAAGGATACTCCATTCTGGGATACAGCATTGAGCTACGGTATTATTAACGGTAAACTTGTTGGAGCTGACTGGAAATTACAAGCTGATCTATGGGATTATTGGACTGAGACAGTAATCAGTAATCCAACTAAACCAGTAACTACGTATACTTATTCTGTTGTAAATCCATTGACAGGTATTACCGTGGTAGCTGATCAGGTGATCTTAAATGAAGCGCTTCTTGCTGGTCGTACAAAAGTGAATAATGGAGATGTAATTTTGAGAGTAACTAGAAGCGTAAATGGTGTTGTTTACGACTTGCCTCAACGTGACTTCAATGTTAAATTCATTAATCCTGTAAAAGCAATTACTGCCAAAGCACCTTATAAAGAATTTAAAGATAAGGAAGTTTCAGGAACGAATACTTCGAATGTAGATGTAAGAAGATTAATTAAATTATCGGATTTCAACAATGTTACTTTGTTTGACTTCAATAATAATCCTGCGAGCAATGTATTTAATGCAACATTGATCGGCGATTATGGCATCAGCGGTGTAAACAACACATTTAGTGTTACTGATGTTACCTTCACACGTGCAGAAAATGCAGCTGGAAATACGATCTCTCTACAAGGAGGTGCTAGTGCAAGTGTTGCTGGAGATAATTTAGTTTGGACAAATTCAGGCGCTAACTTACAACAACCAATTTACTTAGTTTATACGATTAAAGTAACGAACAAGTTTAACCTTGGTGATGTAGCGGTTACAAAATCTGAAGTTGTTAAAGAGGTTAAAATTAAAGTTAACCCAAACATTTAGAATTAAAAGTGGAATAGTTTGTTAAATTTTAGGGCGGCAATAACATGTCGCCCTTTTTTAAATTTTGTACCATGTCACAAGAATTAACTGAACTTTTATTTTGTATTCCGATAAGTACACTGATATTTCTGTTTACTTTATTCGTTTCGAGTTTTGTAAAAAAACAACCTCAAGATCTGGAATGACTGGAATTATATAACTAATTTAGAGTAATTATGAACCGAATTTATCTATTCGTTAGCCTACTCGTGTTTTTTTTATTGAGCTGTGAGAAGTCGAATCACCCTGTTCAAGAGGAAAAGAAATTTAGAACAGTCCTGGTGTATCTGGCGGCCGATAACAGCTTGGAATTGGAAGCGTATAAAAACATTGAGCAGATGATACAAGGTATTGGAGATATTGATGGTCATTTGGTTGTTTATACCAAATTACCCAATCAAGCTCCTGCTCTATACCAAATTTCCAACTCGGATAAACAAACGGATCGCAAAATCAAAATAAAAGAATATCCAAATCACAATTCTTCTGATCCAAGTACACTCAAAAGCGTTTTTGAGGATGTAAAACAAAACTTTGAGGCTTCCTCGTATGGTCTGATTCTATGGTCTCATGCTACAGGATGGATTCCACCAGGATCCGCGGGAATTAAGTTAAAATCTTTTGGCGATGATCAAGGAAGGGAAATGGATGTAAAAGATTTGGCAATGGCTCTGCCTGCTGGTCTGGATTTTATTCTTTTTGACGCATGTTCTATGGCCAGTTTAGAGGTCTTGTATGAAATAAAGGATAAGGCAAAATATTTTATTGCATCTCCGGGTGAGGTAATTTCAAATGGAATGCCATACGATAAAACCATCAATATTTTCTTTGAAAAAGGAGAGCAGGCCTATCACTCGATCGCTCAAAAGTATTTTCAACATTACAATGAAATGGACGGTTTATATCAATCGGCAACCATATCCGTTATCGATGCCGCAAAACTTGTTCAAATAGCCCAACTTACAAAGCAAATTTTAAGCACTCAAGCCCCCTTATTTTCTGATTTAAACAGAGATAAAATTCAGCGAATGGATTTTGATCGATTTACCAATCCTTTAATAGCCTTCGATTTTTTGGATTTTATTAACCAAAATTATTCTCCAGGAGGGACCGAAAACTTGAATAAAGTCGTTAATGAGACTGTCCGTTATACAGCAAATACTGCTTTTTTTAACGGATATGAAATTAACACTAATTCAGGATTAACTTGTTATGTGCCTAATGCTGAAAATGAAAACACGGTTCACAGCTATTACAGAACTTTAAAATGGTATAAAGACAGTGGATTTGATAAACTTTTCTAGTTCTATTAAATAGTAAAATACCTAGTATAGGGTATTTTTTCTATTCTTGATTTGGCCTATCTTTAATTTATCATAGGGGTCATACTAACCAAATCAATTCATTAACTATGAAAAAGTTAAAGATAAAAACAATCGAACAGGATTTAATTGAGCGGATCACGTTAATCAAGGATCGCATGCTTGAGAATGCTGTATTGAACAACAACAATACGACGGTATCTTTTATTACAAAAGATAATATTTTAGTGCAAATAAAAATTTATAAATAGACTAGTGAATTTATACGTTTTTAACCTGAATGACACCTGTTTTCTTAGGGGCAATTTTTGAAAAACTCATTCATTTTGAACATTCATCTTGCAGTGGATGATTAGGGTAGCTCAGGAGAGTGGTTAAAAAAGTGCTTTCTTGAACTTAGTAAAACCCATTCCAAGGAGTGGGTTTTACTTTTAAACCCGTTTCCCGGACAAACAATACATATACTCCATTGTCATCTCCCAAGCTCTATTCATGTTTTTGTTTTGAATTACTATAACTAGTGGTTGCAACTCCCGTGCGGATAGTTATTTAGTATGTATTTCTAAAGCTCGAAAATCGGGATTCCAAGCGGTCCAAAATAATTCTCTATTTTTGTCAGATGTTAAAACCACCAATCAGTATCATTGGAGCTGGAGCTGCTGGACTAATAGCGGCTTGGCGACTTGCTTTGAGCGGTTTCAAGGTTGATATCTATGAACAAAATAAGGCCGCTGCCCGAAAATTTTTGGTGGCTGGTCATGGTGGATTTAACCTGACCCATAGTGAAGATATCCATACGTTTCTGGAACGTTATGACAGGCTTGAGATACAGAAAATTGTCAAACATTTTGATAATCAATCGACCATCGCTTGGTTAAAGGAAATGGGTATTCCTACTTATGTAGGAAGTTCTGGGAAAATTTTCCCCCAAAAGGGAATAAAACCAATAACGGTCCTGCAGGCTATTCTGGGTAAACTAACTGATCTGGGCGTGCAGATTCATTATGGCTATCGAATGATTAATTTTGATGAATCATCGCTAACTTTTATGCATCAACAGAAATTAACCACCTTAAAGTATAAAAAGCTTATTCTAGCCGTAGGAGGAAGCTCTTGGTCTAAAACGGGTTCAGACGGCAAATGGGTGGATTTGTTGCGGGCAAAACAGATTGGAGTGAATGAACTCACCCCGGCAAATTCAGGGCTTAATACGCAAATTGATTTTTCTGAGTTGGCCGGTAAGATTTTGAAAAATTGTCAAATCAGGTTTTTGGATACATTAAAACATGGAGAGATCGTCTTTACGTCCTATGGAATTGAGGGATCTCCGGTATATTATATGAATCGTTTCATCCGTGATCAATCCTTCCCTCTGACCTTGTTTGTTGATTTAAAACCGTCGTATACAATCCAGGGTATTCAGAAGGAATTAAAGGGTAAGGCCAATATTGCAGCGGTTCTTAAAAATAGTATAAATCTTTCCCAGACGGGCATTAGGTTATTAAAATTCCTGGACAAACAAACCTATCTCGATCCTGTGAAATTAGCCTACACCATTAAAAATTTTCCTATTCAGGTTACTTCTTTTCGACCCGTTGATCAGGTTATCTCCAGTGCTGGGGGAGTACCTTTTGATGAACTCAACGAGTCCTTGGCCTTGAAAAAATACCTGAATGTTTATTGTGTTGGGGAGATGTTAGATTGGGAGGCGCCAACCGGTGGTTACTTGTTGCAGGCTTGTTTTAGTTGCGGTGTTTGGGTTGCTGATCACATTAAACAAGATTACTCAGGCCGGCCTTTTGCTGAAAATGAGGATTAAGCAAGTCGTCAAGTCTATTGCAAATCATCCTAAATTTCGTAAATTGTTCTCGGTAATAGCAATACCTAATTTTAAATAAATAACGATGACAACAGGACGATTAGAGGCATTTAGTGATGGCGTATTAGCGATTATTATAACCATAATGATTCTAGAATTGAAAGTTCCCACTGGATATGATTTGCATAATCTGATTCCTGTATTCCCAAAACTTCTGAATTATGTGTTAAGTTTTGTCTATGTCGGAGTATATTGGAATAACCATCATCATCTATTTCAAGCGATCACTAAAATCAATGGGGCTGTCCTTTGGGCAAATCTTCACCTCTTATTTTGGTTGTCATTGTTGCCTGTAGCAACAGGTTGGATGGGGGAACATTATACTGAAAAAGCACCTGTCGCAATTTATGGAGCAATCTTGCTGATGAGCAGCATCGCCTTTACCATTGTTGAAAAAGTCTCGTTAAAATTTGAAGGAAAAGAATCTACCTTGGCCAAATCAATCGGTAGCCAACGAAAAGAACTATTCTCCATTGTGGGTTACTTATTGGGTATCGGATCAACCATTGTATATCCTACGATTGGTATTTTGATATATTTTGTGATCGCCATGTTATGGATTATTCCAGACAAACGAATTGAGAAAATACTTGCTTAGATTTTATTTTCGATACGGTTGTTTGCGGCAGCGTGTGAGTCTCTGAATTTATTCTCCAGAGTGAATAAATACTTCATGACTGAATAAAACGTGTGAAACGAGGCTATATTAGTGCGCTGTTTTTGTTCCATAGCACCAAGATATTTTTCAAGGATCTGTGTTCACTTGCCTGAGTCAGCCCTGGCCATGATTGTACCCAGGGCCGACTCAGATAAGTGCTTAATTGGCAAATTGGCGTTTAGCTTTCTAGATTTTTCTTTCTTTTTTTCTTCCTTCTACCATACCAAATCATAAAGCCGCTCAGGGGTAGTGTGGCACAGATTGCACTGGTTGTAAAGGCGAGTATTTTTCCCCAAATCCCTCCAATGGCTCCAATGTGTATATCATAATTAGCATCCACTACCTTGTGGGCAAAGCTTTTGTCTTTGTAGTTTACGCTTTTAAGTAACTCAGCTGTATTGGGGTCAAATAACATCATATGACTGATGTGATAGGAATGATCCAACTCTTTGATATACACTTCGTATGGATGTTCCGGATGCGTATGTTCTAGGTGTTCGTAAGGAAATGTTATAAAATAGCTTGAGGCCAGGGGATGCAATTCAGCGGCCTGCTGACTGATTTTATCCAACATCTCCAATTGATAATTCTGTTGATCGATCGGGCGGATATAAGCGGAATAATCCGGAAAGGTCTCGCCTGGTTTTGCGAATGCAGAAAAGATTAAACCTTGGACAAAAAAGAAGGAATAAAAGGCTCCCGTAATGGTCAACACCAGCGCAAAAGGAAGGACATAAAATCCCAGGATATTGTGTAAATCATAGTTTTTACGCTTCCAGTTTTTTACATTTTTCCAGCGGAACCAGAATCGTTGTTTTATGGCTTTGCGTGATTTTGGCCACCATAGATACAGGCCCGAGAGCAACATCACGATAAAAATCAGACAAGGAATACCGACGATATATTTACCCCAGGTGGATTGAAGTAGCAGACTATAATGAATGTATTTTACAATATGAAAGAAGTTTAATTCTTCATTAATCATTTTTAAGACCTTCCCGGAATACGGATTTATGTAGACGGTTTTGTAACACACGAATTCATCAAAATAATTCCAAGCATTCTCATCCATCTCCAGATAGGTGAAGATATAGGATTTTTGTTTATCCAAGGGAATTTCCACCCAAAATACCGGATACTCCTCCTTGGAATAAGCCATAACATTTTTCTCCAGAGTGGCTAAAGGAAGCACCTTTTTATCTTGGACATCTGGCTCACGATGATAGATGATATCCTTTCTAAAAAAGGTGTCTATTTCCTTTTGAAAAGCATACAAGCATCCTGTAATGGAGGCAATTAAAACAATGCTGCCAACCGTCAGACCCAATATCAAATGGATCTTGCCGATAAGTTTGGTGAAAAGGTTCTTTTTTCTTGACATCCTAGAAGTTGTAGGTTAGGTTAGCGGAGAAAGATCTTAGTTTCTGTGGAACGGCATTACCCCAGCCTATCCAATATTTCTGATTGCTCAGGTTATCTAGTTTTATTCCTAGACGATATTTTGCTTTATAATCGTAAAAGACATTGGCATTGATCAGTACATATTCAGGCAGTTCGATGGTACCCAAACTGACCGAATTAACCACATCGTACGCACTGGCATAATTACTGCCTATTCCCAGACCCAAACCTTTAACAGGTCCATTCAATATGCTATAACTGGCATAAAAATTCGCCAAATAGGGGGAGGTTGCTGTGCCTGGACGTCTTCCTTGAACATCTGCATCCGCTTTGATGTATTCCGAATGATTAAAGGCAAAACCGGCTAGTATATTCAATCCGTTGATTGGTGTTCCTTGGATCTCTAACTCGACCCCCTGGCTCAAACGGGTCCCGTCTTGAACCATTTCCCCGGTTGTACTGGTTGGAATTCCACGTAAAACATTTTCTACATTCACATGGTAGTATGATACTGTTCCGTTCAAGCGTTTCCCGAGAAGCTCGACTTTCGAGCCAAATTCCCATTGATTGGCGTGTTCTGGAACTGCACTTTTGCTCACACCTCCTTCGGCCATATACATTCCTTTATTGGTGAAACTGTTCTGATAGCTCCCAAAAATCGACCAGATTGACTTAATGGGTTGGTAAACCAAACCAAATTTTGGTGATAATGTTGTTTGATTGTATTTTTCAGATTCAACAGCTCCCAGGAGTCCTCCCGTATTGTCAAAATGATCTACCCTTAATCCAGCCATAAAGTTTAACTTGGGGGTTATATCTAGAACATTCGCAATATATGCGCTATAGGTTTCAGTGGTCCCGTCCATCGGATAAGTAAAGTCAATTTCGCCTTTGGCGTATTTATCGGACATGTTCTGTCCATTAAAACCAGACAAATCGAACCCAGTATTTCTTAAATCAATGACATCATAGGTGCTGCCATAAAAATACTGATCATCTTTTACCCGTAGAAAATCCAAGCCAAGAACCGTTCTATTGCGCATGGAACCGATTTTAAAATCTGCATTAAAATTTTGTTGAATTTGAAAGTAACTTTTCTGACTCTCGGTAGTTGATTGATCAGCACGAGTTAGGTAGTCGGCGCCGATATCCTGCGGATTTTCCGATATCGCTGAATTTGGAAGAAAATAATAATAGGCCCCAAATCCATCAGAATAATTTTTGGAATATGAAATATTAGTGCTTGATTTTAAAAAAGCAGAAAGCTCATAATCTAAACTGCCAAAGAGGTTTAGATTTCTATAATCTTGCTCCAGACCATCACCCTGGAAGGATGTCTTATAATCGATTGGAAAATCTTTGATGGATCTTACTCCATATTGTGTGTTGTGGTAATAAAAGCCAAGCATTTGTCCTAGGTTGCTACTCTTTCCTCGGGTATACTCCCCCTCTAGGGTTAAATGAGTACGAGGATTTGGGCTATAGGTAAAAGTTGGACTAATAAAAAAATACGAAGTATTTAGTTCTTTATTTTGGAAAGAGGCCTCGGTGTTATAGGCTGCATTTACTCTGAATAACGCCGATTTTTGTTTGTTTAAAACAGTGTTTAGATCCAATTGTCCACGGAATAAATGATTTGATCCCCCGGATAAACTAGCCGTACCAAAGTTGTAATTCTGCGCTTTTTTTGTAATCCTGTTAATCATCCCACCATACCCAGCAAGTACATTTCCAAAAAGGGTTCCTGAAGGGCCTTTTAATACTTCCAAACGCTCCAAGTTTGCCGCATCAACCGTTCCTGATATCCCGCCTGCTAAACCATTTCTCAACGTATTGGAAGAAACAAAACCCCTTAGGCTTACATAGGCTCCTCCATCCCCAGATCGGCTGGTTGCGTTCCATATATTTTGAAGCCCGGTGATATTTCGGACCCCTTCATCAATAGTGAAAATGAGCTGTTGATCTAAAAGTTTACGATCAATGACGCTATATACTTGGGCATTTTCAAGATTTTTTAACGGAATTTTTGCAACATTATACGTCGGCTTTTCCAAGACCATCGGTGTTTTATAGCCTGTCACATGGACCTCTTCCATTTGAATTTGATTTGTTTTAACGGTGATTAGTCCGATATAATGATCCTTGCTTTGAATTTTGAAGGCCTGAGCATAGACTTCCTTGTTCTGGTATTGGATGTGAAGCGTATAATTGCCCTTCTGAGGGAGATCAAAAGAAAACGCCCCATCTTGATCGGCCTGAACCTTTAGGTTTAAGGTGTCTAAAGATACCGTTGCCCCGGCTAGAGGCTCCAAATATTCTGTTTGTATCTTACCGGAAACATGAACTTGTGCTTGGGCAAAAAAAGCGATGCACATCAGGATGCTGCTTAGTATATATTTTTTCATTTGTTTTAAAATTGTCTGTCAAATGTAAATCTTATTTAGATTAATTAAAAACAAGCAATTTAAGTTTTGCATAATAACCTGGTTATCAGTACAATGAAATTCTATAGAATGTAAAGAATTTAAGAGATAGGAGAATAAGAGAGGAGTTGATCAAATCTTATCGGATGCTTTAGTGCATCAATAAGTTCTTTGCGCAGTGAAAAAAGAAGAGCAGATTTCTCAAGAGTTGGACGGAGAGATGTTACTCTAAAGTCCGTTGGAGTTCAGGATTTCTTTTACTTTATTTTTAACATAATCATTTTCAAAATAGGTATAAATATGTTCCCCAGGACAATTGGTGGTTCCGCAATAGTCTTGATGGGTTGCAATAGTTTCAGCAGAGATAGCATATTGTTCACAGAAGCCGGCAATTAATTGGGTCAGAACTTGGAGCAGATGCTCGTCAAGTTTTTGCTGGTTGTAATTTCCCAAAAAAGAAATTAAGAGATGTCCGCTGGGGTCATAATCGGTATTGGTTTCTCCAACTGTTAATGGATCTCTACCTTGATATACGGTTCCATCGGGTGCTATTAAATAATGATAGGGAATATCCGTCCATCCTCTATCGCTTCCCATGCACCAAGTTTGTATGTTTTTTAACCTTTGGGTAGCCAGATCGCTCTTTTTTAAAACTTTTCCCCCTTCATGATGGATGGTTATACGAACCGGTTTATGCTTTTTAAATGGGCGTGCTTGTTGTGCATTCCAGCTGCTTCTGGGCATAATTTTCACCTGTTTTAATTTTGGTGTGAGGGGTTGATTGGTTTTTGAATGGTAAGATGAGGCTGGTTGCGATTTTTCTTTTTTGAGCGCACAACCGCTAAAAAACAACATACAGAGGATCAAGAATAAAGGTAACAAATTCATAAAATTGAGATATAAGTTCCCAGACCTTTAGAGCGTGGGGAGTTTATAAGCAAGATACGTTAAATTGTGAATTATCAACTCGGTATGCACTCGTTGGTTTGCTTTTTTTTCGGTTACTTTATAGCAAATTTCGTTCTTCCGGGAAATAGTTAATGCTCTCGGGTTAAGTTCACATTTTTATGAAGGTGTTTATTTTTGTTTTTTTTGGAGTTATTATAAATTCTGGGGTCTTTGCTCAAACACTTAAGGATGAGCGTCGTAATGAATCTTTAAAGATATTGCTAATCTCGGATTTAAACGATAGTTACGGTTCATTGACTTACAGTGAGCAGGTACACGATGTTGTTAAACAAATCGATCGTCTAGAACCTGACCTTGTTTTATGCGCGGGGGACATGGTTGCCGGGCAGAAGAAATCCTTAACGGTAGACCAATTGAATGCGATGTGGGCTAGTTTTTTACGGGATGTGCTAGATCCCATTGCTGAACGCGGTTTACCATTTGGCTTTACATTGGGAAACCATGATGCTTCACCGAATTACACCAATGACCGCAAGGCCGCCTCTAGTTTCTGGATAGCAAATAAGCAAAAGACTGGCCTTACCTTTATCGATGACGAGCATTTTCCATATTACTTTTCATACATTAAAAACAATATTTTTATCATCAGCTGGGATGCCTCTTCTTCCAACATTCCTGATCAGGTAAAACGCTGGATGCAAGGACAATTGGAGTCAAATAGTGCAAAAAAAGCTCGTGGAAGAATCGTTATGGGGCATTTACCCCTTTATGCGATCGTGGAGGCTAAAAATAAAATGGGAGAGGTTCTGCAGGAATCCGATCAAACACTTTCCTTTTTTAAGACCCACCGGGTTGACATGTATATCTCAGGTCACCAGCATGTATTTTATCCAGCTTCCAAGGAAAAGGTAACGCTCCTGCATGCGGGGTGTTTAGGAGGAGGTCCGCGTGGACTTATAGGACATGATGGCCCTGTGTATAAATCCTATGCGGTTATTGAAATTCCTAGAAGCTCGCGTGTTAAAAAAGCCAAAATCCAAGGATATATTGCCAGAGACCATTCACAAATTAACATCCGTAATTTACCTGAGCAAGTGCGTGGATTTAACGGCCATGTTGAACGAATAGATTAATGTCCTGGTTTTGGATAAAGACGGGAAAACGGTTTTTACTCCCTTACAAAGGATTGCTCTAGGCTTTTAGTTTTTTATTTCTATTTTTGTAAATAGTTTCTAATCATAGATAACCAATAAAACCTGTTAATCTCAATACTTAACATCAGGTTAATATTAGAATTTTAAATTTGTGCCAATTTAGTTTTGAGCTTTTCAAAGATTTCAATTAATGGAGGTAAGCAAGCGTATACAAATTAATTTAAAAGCGGGAGATCTTTCTGCTTTTGAAGTGGTATTTGAAGCTTACAGCCCAAGTATTTACAGTTTAGCCGTAAAACTTTTAAAAAATAAAGAGCTGGCGCAAGAAATTGTTCAGGAAACTTTTCTAAAATTATGGCTTACCCGAAGTGATTTGGATCTCAGTCGAGAAATTTGGCCATTCCTATATGTGATTGCCAAGAGACTTTGTTTTAATCAGCTGCGAACTATTAAATATGATTTGGCTTACCAACAGGAATTGATCCATCATATCCATGATTCTTTTGAGGATTCTAGATCAAACCTCCGGGATATCCAGTTTTTACTTCAACGGTCTGTTGAACGGTTGCCAGAAAGGCAACGTCAGGTTTGGCTGATGAGCCGAGAACAAGGAAAATCACATAAGGAGATTGCCGATGAATTGGGTATTTCACCCAATACGGTTAAAAATAACATGGTTCAAACCTTAAAAACCCTCCGCAACGTCTTTCAAAAGGCAGATTATTTTTATCTATATATTTTTTTGTTTTTCTTATAGTCCTCTCTCTGGTTTCATGTGTACTAAGAGATATAGACTAAATATTCAAAGTGCAAGAAGAACGATTCAAATACCTCATTAAAAAATATTTAAACAATTCCATTGATCAACAGGAGCTCCGTGAATTTTTTTCTTCATTGGATCGGTATGAGCATTTGCTTGAGCAGGAAATTGATCAACAGGAGATTTTACCCCAGGAGGATGACTTTTCGAGTCAACCTGCTTTTGAGAAACTTGTTCAATCTGAACGCTTTAAATCTTCCAGAAAAATCAAACGGATTAATCTTTATACGCTTGCAGGGGTTGCGGCTTGTGCGCTATTCGTTTTAGGGATTTCACTTTATCCCTGGAGCAACTCATCCAATGATCGTCTTTTGAGCCAGAATAATTCCAGCTCAGAGAATGTCGTTTCTAGCCTAACGGAGGACAAGGGGGGAGCCATTAGACTCGCTGATGGAACGCAACTAGAGTTGGAAGACATTGCTCAACAGCAAGTCAATTATGATGGCGTGCTACTCTCAAAAGGTGAAGATAATCTGATTAAAATTTCGCTTGTCAATGCCCTTAAACCTAAGGCAAATGAATTTCATGAATTTTCGACAAAAAGAGGGGTCAGTTATAGTTTGTTGTTGCCCGATGGAACAAAGGTGCATCTTAATTCCAGTTCTCGACTTAAATTGAGCGCGGGCTTTAACGAAGCTAACCGTGATTGTGAACTTATCGGTGAGGCTTATTTTGATGTCAAGCATAACAAAGAGAAAATGTTTAGCGTGAAAACTTCTGATCAACTCATCCAGGTCTATGGGACGCAGTTTAATATCAAGTCCTATCCATCAAGCACTGGATCGAATACCAGTTTAGTAGAAGGCTTGGTGCATGTATCTGCCAAAGGTCGTGAATTGCAATTAATGCCGGGAGAACAAGCAACGATTTCTTCCCTTGGTGTTCTTGGGAAAAATAAGGCAAATCTTCGTGAAGTATTAGCTTGGAGAGAGGGTTACTTTAGGTTCTCTAATTTGGGAATTAAAGAAATTATGAAGGATATCATGAACTGGTATGCTGTTGAGGAAATCGTTTATGAAAGTAATACCAATGAATTTTTTACAGGTTCTATTCAACGCAGTAGAAGCTTAAAAGATGTGTTGGCTGGAATAGAAAAAATTTCAAATCTGAAATTTGAAATTAGAGGAAGGAGGGTATTCGTAAGAAATTAATACCCTAAATAAATGAAAAATACGGAAGCGCGGCAACGCTCCCGCTATTTTGTATGGATAAAAACCTTATTAACAGTGAATTATTTACCCTATACTAATCAAATGTATCATTTTTTTACCAAAAATCCCTATTCCCAGAACCTAGGGGTTAACAAAATTTTGTTAATTATGAAACTGGTTTCGATGTTGTTACTCGGATCCATGCTACAGCTTAGCGCGTCTACTTTCGGACAAAAAATAACTGTGCATGCCAAACAAGCAACTCTACATGATATTTTGCAGGATATACAAAATCAAACAAAGTATGATTTTTTGTATAGCAACACCCAGGTGAAGAATCTCAAACCGATGAATGTCTCTATGCAAAATAAAGATATCAAAGAGGTTCTTCATAAGGTATTAACGCCTCAAGGATTGGTTTATTTTTTCGAGAATAACATGGTCCTTATTAAAACCCGGACAGAGTTGTCATCACCCGATATACAAATGCAGTCCTTGATTCAGGGGTACGTGAAAGACGAAAACAATAAACCTGTGCTAGGCGCATCCGTTACCCTGCTCAACAGCAATTTAGCCACCTCTACTGATGAACGGGGTTATTTTAGTCTTCAAAGTGCAGTGAAAAGTAACCGTATTTTAATTAGTGCCTTAGGGTATGAGTCACAGGAATTACAAGCGACAACTGAACAACCACTACAGATTATTTTAAAGGAAGCAATTAGTGATTTAGACGAAGTAGTGGTGGTGGGTTATGGCGTTCAAAAAAGGGCGCACCTGACCGGAGCAGTTTCTCAAGTAAATGCCGAAGATATTGCTTTGCGTCCTGATGCGAATATCGCTGCCAGCTTACAAGGCTTAATGCCAGGATTGAATATCCAGATGAACAATGGTGATCCTACTGAAACGCCGGACATCAATGTACGCGGCTTCAATTCAATTAACGGAGGAAGTCCATTGGTATTAATTGATGGAATCGAGGGTGATATTACCAGGGTTAATCCAAGTGATATTGAGAGTGTTACGGTTTTAAAAGATGCGGCTTCGGCATCCATTTATGGAGCTCGTGGCGCTTTTGGCGTTATTTTAATCACCACTAAAACCGGTAAATCAGGAAGTATTTCTATTGCGTATACCAATAATTTCGGCTGGACTACTCCAACCGCTAGAACGGATTACATTACAGATCCTTATGTTTACGGCAAGACCGTGGATGCAGCTTTATACGGTTATAACGGAACCTCTTATACCAATTACAATGAGATGGATTGGGAGACGATCCAAATGGTTGCCCGTGGAGAAATTGAACCGTTCCATGAGTTGCAAAACGACGGTACCAATAAACTATTTTACAAATCGAACTGGTGGGATTATCTTTTTAGAAAGAACCAAGCCTCTAACTTTCACAACATTTCCATCTCAGGGGGAGGTGATAAATTGAAGGGGTATCTTTCGGGAAGAATCTATGAGCGTCAGAGCATCAATAACATCAATAAAGATGCAAATATGGACCGTCAGAATATGAAGGCCAATTTAGTCTTCACACCCAATTCGTGGCTAGAGGTATCCAATAATATTCAGTTTATCAATGAACAGGATAAAGATTATGGAGGGTATTCCAACGGGTTTGGGGGATTGTGGAGTACAACAACCTGGTACAATTTAATGGCGTTTTATCCCATTATGGTGGATGGCGTTCCTACCGATATAGGTACAGGGACCGGAGGCCAAGGAGGTAGTGCCGGTATGCATTCAGGAAGAACCTGGCGTTTATTTAATAATGAAGAATTTACCAATACATTCAGGGTAGTTGCAAAACCCATCGAAGGTTTGCAAATTAATTTTGATTACAGCAATCGAATTGAAAATACCTCGCGTACTTTCCGTTTAAATCCCTTCGAGTATCTGGCTGGTAATAAATTGACACACACCACTGTTGGTCTTAACCGTTTAAGCGAATACCGCTGGAAGGATAAATACAATGCCTTAAATTTATTTGCTACCTATGCCAAAAGCATTGGTTCAAAGCATAACTTGAAAATTCTGGCAGGTTACAACCAGGAAATGTTTGATAGAGATCGTGTAGCGGCTACAGGAGATGAATTATTGATCGAAGATCTGTCGAATCTATCCCTTGCTACAGTGATGAACTCGATCTCCGGATCGGCAACAAATTGGGCTATTCAAGGCTATTTTGGTCGTTTGAATTACGATTTTGACAATAAATACCTCTTGGAGGTAAATGGACGCTATGATGGTTCCTCTCGCTTTCCAAGCACAAGCCGTTGGGGATTATTTCCTTCCTTGTCGCTGGGCTGGCAAGTCGATCGGGAAAATTTCTGGCAGCCAATACGTCCTTATGTGTCAGCCTTTAAACTCAGAGGATCTTATGGTAAATTAGGGAATCAGACGGTGGATGTCAATACCTTCAAAGAGTTAATGTCTGTTGGGGTGTCGAATTGGTTAAATAATGGATCGCAATTGATTTACGCTTCCTCTCCCGGACCACTTCCCAATGTAGTGACCTGGGAATCGACAAAAAGTATCAATCTAGGTGCAGATATTGGACTATTAAACAATAAAATGTTCTTGAATGTTGATTGGTATCGTAAAGATGTGGAAGGTATGTATTTACCAGGGGAGCCTTTGCCTGCTGTATTTGGGGCAAATGAACCGAAAGAAAATTACGCCTCTTTAAAGAATACTGGTTATGAAATTGGTTTGAGTTACCAGGACAAATTTGATTTAGCGGGTTCTCCTTTTAATTTTAATGTATCTGCAAATGTTTCGAATTTCAAAGGAATCATTACACGTTATAATAATTCTCAAGGACTCTTAAGTTCTTATTATGAGGGCCAACGACTCGGAGAGATCTGGGGATACCACGTGGATGGTCAGTTTCAAAGCGATCAAGAAGCCCTAGATTATCAGAATTCATTTGAAAATCCGGAGAATAATCTGTCCATGGTATATAACGATATCCTTAATATTATGCAAAACAGTGAATGGAATCATTTGCGGGCAGGGGACATCAAGTACATTGATTTAAACAAGGACGGAAAAATAGACAAAGGAGACAACACAGTGAAGAACCATGGTGACTTGCAACGCATTGGTAATTCCATGCCACAGTTTCCATTTGGGCTGAACCTAAATATGCGCTGGAAGGATTTTGATATGGCCATAGCAGTAGCTGGTGTTGCACGTCAGGATTGGTATCCAACAGGTGATTTATATTGGGGATCTTACCAAAGGCCTTATCTATCGTTCATTCGTAAAGACATGGTGGACAACGCTTGGACTCCAGAACAAACACAGAACACCTATCCCCAAATCTATCGTGGTTATTCCTCTTTGGGTTCTGGTAGATCACTGTATGAACTCAATGATTATTATTTGAAGAATTTGGGTTATATCAGAGTGAAGAATTTTAGTGTAGGCTATACTTTACCTAAAGCCTGGACGCAAAAAGTTAAGCTGGATAAATTCCGGGTTTTCTTTAGCGGTGAAAATATCCTGACCTGGAGCTTTGGTGGTCTGACCAAATATTTGGATCCCGAACAAGCTGGAGGCGCGGTGAATTATTCTTCACCTGCTTCTGCCGATGATCGCGGAGATCTTCGTAGTTACCCAATGGGTAAGACCTTTTCTTTTGGTGTCATGTTAAATCTATAATGTTCAGAACAAATGAAAAACTCTAAATATAATTTATACACAATTGCAGCGATGAGCGTATTGTTTTTTGGCTCATGCAATAAGGATTTTCTAGAGCGTCCTGCGGAGGATCAGGTAGAAGCTCCCTATTTTTTCAATACGGCGAAAGATCTGGAGGTAGCAACCAACGATATGTATTCCTTTTTGGCAACCACTACCGTGTATACGGAAGATGCCAGCTCAGATAATTTAATGCCTTTGAATCCTGCCAATAAGGTTAAGGGCAATCGAATTGTTCCAGTGGCTAGTGGATCAGGAGGATGGGCATGGGGAGATTTACGTAAGATCAATTACTTTCTTGCTAATTACCATAAGGTTCCAGACCAACAGGCAAAGGATAAATACAGTGGAATAGCTCGGTTTTTTAGGGCGTATTTCTATTACGATAAAGTGAAAACCTTTGGCGATGTGCCTTGGTATTCGAAGGTATTGGATGCAAAAGACCCTGATCTATACAAAGCTCGCGATTCAAGAGAGTTGGTTATGGATTCTGTGCTCGCAGATTTGGATTACGCGATTCAACATATTCCTGCGCAGAAGGAGGTTAACCTGATTACCAAATACACTGCGTTATTACTCAAGTCAAGAGTCGCTTTATTTGAGGGAACCTTTCGTAAATATCATAAAATTGATGGGTATGAAAAATACCTAAATGAAGCCGTAAAAGCCTCATCCGAGTTGATAAACAGTAGGGCTTATTCCTTGTATACCGAAGGTGGAAATCAAGCTGCTTACCGCAATTTGTTTGCTCGGGATAAACAAGATGCTATCGAGACCATCTTAGCTGTCGATTATGAATTTGGGCTTAAAGTGCATAGTTTAGCATCAACCTTTACCTCACCGACCTCGGGAGCCTATGGCTTAATGAAAGACATGGTAAATAGTTATTTGATGACCGATGGTTCTCGCTTCACAGATAAAAATGGTTACCAGACGATGTCTTATTTCCAGGAAATGCAAAACCGCGATCCACGGTTAATCCAAACCACAGCAGGTCCAGATTTTAGAGTTAACGGAGAGAGTAAAAACGAACCCGTTACCTTAAATATTACCACCACGGGTTATCGTTTGATTAAAGCGCTCCCTAACCGTGCCCAGTGGGCAACGGGAGGGTCGGTTTTTGATATTATATTGTTTAGATATGCTGAGGCGCTATTGGTGTATGCCGAGGCTAAAGCTGAACTGATGACCCTAACTCAGGGTGACCTGGATATGTCCATCAATAAATTAAGAGATAGAGTTGGCATGCCTGCTTTAAGTTTGTCTCAGGCGAATAGCCTGCCGGATCCCTATTTGGAGCAAATGTACCCCAATGTTCAGGCAGCAAATAAAGGGGTTATTCTTGAGATACGCCGTGAACGCCGAATTGAATTATTCAATGAGGGACAACGATGGGACGATCTGATGCGTTGGAAAGAAGGACAGAAATTAACCAAACCTATGGTTGGTGTTTATTTTTCGGGGACTGGAAGTCATGATTTTACAGGAGACGGGAATGCTGATGTGTATGTCCATACCGGTAATACCTCTTCTGCACCTTCCTCGGTGAGCTCCATGATCAATATAAATCAAAGAACTTTGCGCAACCCCATCACAGGGGAACAGAAAGCGACTTCTGGAAACTTGGATCCATTCGCTCAAGGTGGAGTTTTTGTGGAGGGCCGGGATTATTATGCGCCCATTCCTTCCGAGGATTTAACATTGAATAAAAATCTAGTTCAAAACCCAGGTTGGCAATAAGATGAGAAAAATTATATGCATCGGCTTAATTTTGTTCTTGGGGACCTTTAATGGACTTTTTGCGCAGAACAAAAACCATAAATTAAAAATTGGCTATGCTTTGAGCATAGCCAAGATTACGGACGAGAAAGTGAAATACATAAAATCCTTAGGATTTGATCATATTGAGCTTTCTGGGATAGGTGCCTTACTGGATAAGGAGCTGACAAGTACCCAGGTGGATGCACAATGGGAAATCAGATTCAAAGAAATAGCGCGCATTTTAAAGCGACATGATGTTCAGGTGTGGTCTGTTCATATGCCTTTCAGCCGGTTACTTGATCTTTCTTTAATCGATGAAAAGAACAGACTTTCCGTGATCCAAGCACATACCAATGTGCTTAAGGTCTTAAAACCGCTAAGAGCGAAGATCATCCTGTTCCATCCGTCTTATTATCTAGGTCTTGGGGAAAGGGCACAAAGGATTTCGCAATTAACCAAATCAGTTGAGGCCCTGAATCCTTTGGTGAAGTCGGCTGGTTCAGTGATGGTGGTGGAAAATATGTTGGGACCTGAACTTCGAAAAGGAGATATGGAAAGACCGTTGATGCGGACGGTTCAGGAATGCAAGGAAATTTTTAAAACTTTTCCAGCTGAGGTAGGAATAGCGGTCGATATGTGCCATATTTCTAATCCACAGGAACTTCTGCTTGCATTTGGTTCGCGTGTAAAAACCCTGCATGTTGCCAACGGAACGGGAAAAGCGGAGGATCATTTTTTGCCCTGTGATCCTCGCGGTCATAACGATTGGAATAAGATTTTCTCCGCCTTGATGCACATTGGATACCAGGGAGTTTTCATGCATGAATGTAAATTTAACGATGAAAAGGAAATCGTAGATTGTTATGAAACTCTCTGGAATGATTACCAAACCAGTTTAACACTTAACACACAAAAATAATGAAATATATATATTGCAGCTTTTGTGCTTTATTGTTGCTTATTGTGATAAGCAGTTGTAAAAAAGAAAATGAAGCTTTCCAGGAAAAACTCTTAGCAAGTACTGAAATTATTGAAGTATCCAGTAAGGTGGGAAGTTACCAGTTTGATGTGCTCTCTAATTTGGATATGAGCCTTCAGGCGGACGTCGATTGGATTGTATTGGATACGCCTGAAATTGCCAAAGGAAAGCGCCAAGTACTTTTCTCGGTACTGGCCAACTCAGACGATGAGCGTACCGGGGTCATTACTGTTCGCGTGAACCAGGAATTAACCAAGCAAGTTTTGGTAAGTCAGGAGTCAGGAAAAGTACCGGTATTTTTTGTGAGCCCTTCAGGCAGTGGAGACGGTTCTTCTTGGGAATCCACGACGGATTTTAATACCGCTATGGAAAAAGCAACAACCGGAAGCACCCTGTATTTAATGGAAGGAGTTTACACGCCTACCAAGACGATTCGCAATGGAGAATCAGGGATTTCGTCCGATAAAACATTTGAAATTCCTAAAAATGTATCGGTCATTGGCGGGTTCTCAAAGGATGCAACGATTGGCGCAAAACCTAATGCACAGGCATATAAGACTATTTTAGATGGTAATCTTGGAGGGGGAGCGCAAGCCTTTCACACCTTGAGTATTACTGCGATAAAAGAAACAGGTGTTCAGGTATATTTGGAGGGTTTAATAATCACCGGTGGTCACGCAACTGATCGAACCACAAACATCAACATCAATGGTCTGAACTTCAGCAGGGGCCAAGGAGGTGGTGTCACCATTGGCGGCTCTCAGGTGCACATGAAGAACGTTGAGATTATAGAAAATAAGGCCTCCAATGAAAAGGGCACAGCTGGTTTTGCTGCTGGTTTGTATGTTTTTTCATCAGCAAGCCTTGTTATGGAGAATTCCAAAGTAAATCAAAATCAAAACACATCAAATAATGGAGGTGGAGTATGGATTCATTCCTCAGACTTTGTGGCCTACCATTGTGAATTCAATGACAATTTTGCCAAGGGAACTGCAGGTGGGGTCCACGGATATCCTGATGCGAGGATTACGTTATACAACTCCCAAGTGGTTGGTAACAGCAATACTTCTTATGGAGCGGGGCTATACATGCGTGATAACTCAAAAGCGATATTGGTTAATTGTTTATTGAGTGAGAATACCAGCACCTCTAAAAATGGGGGTGGAGCTGTTATGTTATATGATGACTCACAAGCTGATATTATCAGTTCTACAATTACAGCAAATCAAACCGCTGGTCCTGGAGCAGGGGTATACCGACGTAATAACAAGAATAATTTAACAGTCATTAATTCAATTATTTCTGGAAATACTCAAGAAAGTAGCTCAACTGATGTAGATGCTTACACGGATCAGGATATCCAACCGATCTTTAAAAATTCTGTAATTTCATCGGCCGTTTACGGGCAAAGTGGTTCCGTTCTAGCGGGCTTAACCTTTAATCCTTTAACAATGTTGGGAGCTGGGTATGTACCCACAGGTGCAAATAATCCAGCGTTGAGCCAAGGATTGAATGCTACTGAATTGAAGGCGATCTCTGAAACCTATAACCCGGTGTTAGAAGAAAGGATTCTTCAGGATATGAATTCCAAGGAGAGAACTCAGAAGATCATGGGTGCAAGAGTGAATTAATTTTTGAAAAACAAAACAGAAGAATCCATGAGAAATTTCGTGTTAACTCTGGCTTTCATCTTGCTGGTAATTCTCAAGAGCTCCGCGCAGTCCAAGGTGGTGATGTTGGTCCTAGGTTCGGCTGACTCGGTGGTTCTTAAAGAACGTATTGATGTTGCAGCGCGTTTATATGCCATACAAAAATTTGATGCAATCATTGTTTCTGGCGGCTGCGCTGCACATGGTTCGGCCATTTGTGAGGCTACTAAAATGTTTAACGGTTTACTAGCTTATGGAGTGCCTGCACAAATTATTCACAAAGAAGAAAATGCAAAAACAACGCTTCAGAATTATGTTTTTAGTCGACAGCTTAAAGACAAGCGAGGTCAGCGTATCATACAGGCAGGCGATACGGTTTTTGTGGTGTCTAATCATTGGCATGCTATACCGGTGGCCGCTAGATTGAAAAAATACGATGGTGTATTTGCAAAATTCTTTATTGAAGGAACTATAGATCCTAAACCTACGGACAAGTTAGATTATGCATCGATTTTTAATGCCGAGACAGATAATGAAAAACTCATTCGTAAAGGTAGTTGGTTAACACCTCAGGCCCTCTGGAGGGAAAGGGATTCTATATTTTATCTGACCCAGGAAATGGTGTATGTGAGTAATGAGGAGAACAGCACGTTTCATAGCGGCAGTCGTTCCCAGTATTTTCCTGATTTAACCGGAGAATCACAGGATTTGAGTTTTATTGATGCAGGCAAATTTTGGTATGTAAGTAATCAGGGCAATCTTATCAAAGTAGAAAAGAAGACCAGAAAAATGACGCAGAAAATAAAGCTTCAAGATTTGGTGAAAGGTTTACCAGAAAACTGGGAATATCAAATGAGCTCAGGCTTTATCAAAGAGAATAAGATCTTTTTATTTTCAGCTGATGCACTTCTTATAGGCGTTAAAAATGGGAAGGTTTTCGATTTACAAACCATCACGTCTGCGGATCAGTATTTTGAAAATTGGCCGTTCAGCTGGGGAAAGGGAAATATAAGCGCAGCTAGTTTGGATTACAAATCGGGCACTGTTACGCTTTTTAGAAATCAAGAATTCCTTAGTCTGAATGATGAGCTTCAGAAAGTTTTACAGGTTAAGCCTTTACGATTAAAATGGATAGATTAAAAATTTAAACCAAAAAAAATGAAAAAGACAGTTCTATATTATATTGTGACCCTTTTGCTTTTCGTTAGCTGTTCGAAAACAGATGATGGTACACAACTTCCATATGATTATTCGCAAGTACAAGAGGAAGATTTACAACAATTAATTGATCAAGCTCCCTGGAAAACGACTGAAATTGCGCCGGGTTTAATCTGGAAACATTATCAATTTCCACAGATTTTTGACTCCAGACAGTACGTTAACTTGTTCGAGGTTGATTTAACAAAAGGTTTTGCAATTGATATCCCTTTTGTGAAATCGGGTTTTTTAAAAACCAGTGAAGCGGGTACTGCTAAAAAAGCATTGGTGGCCTTTAATGGAAGTTATTTCAATACCACCAGCGGTGGATCGACTGTCTTTTTTAAAACAGCAGGTCAGGTTATTAACCAAACTGTCAACGGTTTTAATAGTTATAGAGAAAATGGGGCAGTGGTTATTGATGCTTCAGGAAAGCCAAAAATTATCCAAAAACCATCAGCGGGTTGGAATGCTGTTTCAGAGCCAATGGCCTTAGCTGCCGGTCCATTAATGATTATTGATGGGCAGGAACTTACGCAGTTAAATGTTGATTTTAATGCCAATAGACATCCAAGGACTGCCGTTGGAATTACTGCTGATCAAAAAATGATTGTTGTTGTCGTTGACGGGCGTTCTGCGCAATCTCAAGGATTGAGTATTGCTCATCTTTCTTCCCTGATGAAAGCATTGGGTTGTGTCTCTGCAGTTAATTACGATGGTGGAGGGTCTTCCACGGCTTGGGTCAATTCGCAAGGTGTGGTGAATTTTCCTTCTGATAACAAGAAATTCGATCATGAAGGTGAACGTGGAGTTGCCACGGTATTCACAATTAAGTAAAAGAAATAGGGACAATCAAAAAGGTCAAATCGATAAGATTTGGCCTTTTTTTAGGTATTAATAAACTGTGGTCCTTAAAGAATTTTAATCCTTTGCCTTTCCTTTTTGGCTCAATTGCTCAAAACAGAGTTCTGCGGCTTGCCTGTTCGGCAAACATTGTAAATGGGCGACAGGGATTGTTGAGACAAGCAGTTCGAGCAAATTTAGCATGTTCGAATACAGCTCATTGTTCCAACGAATAGCGGAGCCACTGGGTAGTAAACTTACTAAAGCTGCCATGCCCGTTTTTCGCGTTAATATGTTTTGGTGATGCTGCTCTAAACGGATAATGGCCGTAAGGTCTGCACGTTGTTGTTTAAAACAGACTGTTTTTCCGCTCCATGGAGTCCCATAAATTTTAACTTCCCCATTTCTAAGAATGCGGATAGCGGGATTATCGTCATTGAGCAGTTCGCTTCCGGGAATATGTTGAATCCACAAGTTACTGTGTGTACTTTTACCTGTGCCACTCTTGCCCAGAAAAGCAAAGGCCTCTTGCCCATTTTGAATGACCGAGGCATGAATCATTAAGGTGTTGTGTTTAAGACACGCTTGTCCGTAGGCCACCATAATTAGCCAACATAATTTTTGAGTTGTATGGATCTCAGCCTGTTTAGGGTGAATACGGGCCTCGGTGAAGTCTTTAGAGCTGGCCATGATCCAATCATCATCTCCCTGATCCTGTGCTAAAATGCTGGTTAAGTACTGCGTGCTTGTTTCTTGAAACCGGAACCTCTCTTCCCACATTAAGGAGATATTACTCAGTAATTTTGTCTTTGATTCATCGATAGTTAATTTTTGTGTATCAAGGTGTACCGATAAGATGATGGTTTGGTTGTCTTTGGGAGGATCGCTTTTAAATGGAATGAAACTAGGCAATGCCAGCTGTTCATTGATCTGAACTGCGCAGGAAATCATCAGGAAATGATCTGCGATTTTATAGTACAAAATTTGGTTGGTTTCAAACATTAATCTATCTCTTTTTTTGTCGTTAAGACGTGGTTATCTTGTTCAATAACGATTACCTGTTCGCATAAAGCGGCTACCTTGGGGTCATGGGTTACAAATAAAATAATCTTATTTTTTCCGGTTTCAATTAAATTTTTCACGACCTGGCTTGCCGTTTGACTGTCTAATGCAGAGGTTATTTCGTCCAATAGCCAAACCTGAGCATCTTGTAATAAAGCCCGTGCAATGCCAAGACGTTGGCCTTGTCCCTCGGAGAGTCCGTGACCACTCTCACCAATGCTGTTTTCAAGTCCGCTGGGTAGTTGATGCACAAATTCTGCTTGGGCAAGTTCAAGGGCGTTGTGAATCTCCTGTTCGCCTAATCCTTCTACGCTGGAGAGATTCTCTCGAATTGTACCGCTTAACAATTTATCACCTTGAGGAACGTAAGCAAAATTACACCGGTAAGCTTGAGACATCGCAATTTCTTTGTCTGCAAGGACTAGGCTAACTTTTCCTGAGTTTGGCTGAAGCAAGCTTAAAATAATGCGTAAGAGGGTTGATTTCCCGCGACCGCTAGGACCCAAGATGGCGGTAGGAATACCTTTCTTTAACGTAATATTGATGTCCTTTAACAGGGATTCGTTTTTATAACTGAACTGTATATTCTCAAGTTTAATTTGTTCGATATGATCCAGAGGAATGGCCGCAAGTTTATCCTGGCTTTTCTGACTAAATAACTCCATGATGCGGTCCAGGGCCGTCCTGAAACGAACCAAGATTGGGATATACCCGAACAACGTTAATACTGGACCTTGAATTCTGGCAACAAGCTGTAAAAAAGCCGACATGGTGCCAAAAGAAATTTCTCCGGATTGCAATTTGAAAACACCCCAGATGAAGGTAACAAGATAGCCAATATGGATGACCGACCCCATTAATCCTTTAGAAAATGTCATAAAATTTAAGACGGACATTTTCATGTCGTAAATTTGATTTTGTTTTTTTTCTACCTCATTCCAACGTTTATCCTCCAGGTTAATGGCCTGGATAAACATGCGCATACGAAGGTTTTCTTGCATCGTTTCTCCCAGGCTGCTCTCACTTTTTTTGAGCTGCTGATTGAGGTTTTTGAGTTTCCTTAGGTATATTTTTGAGAATACCACCAATGGTGAGATACACAAAAGGATAATCGCTAAGCTTGGATCCATCCACCACAATAGTCCCGTTGCAGCAAAGGTCTTTACCAAAGTGATGCAAGTGGAAATCAAAACATTGCCTAGCACCTGTACCGTTTCATTACTGTCGGTATTGGCACGAACCAATAGATCTCCCGTATGCCAGTCATTGCTAGATTCCCAAGTTGCAGTCATTTGCCGGTGTAGAATCTTTTTTTGAAGGTCAATGAGCATTGAAATTCGGGTACGCTCGTTTAAGCGGTAACCAAATACGCCCAAAATAAAAGATGAAAATAAGCAAATCCCAGCTATAAATAGAGAGCTCGTTAAATCGGTAGATTGGGAGGAAACAGCTAAATCAATCGCTTTTTTGGAATACCAAATAAACGTCAATCCCAATGCGATGGCCGCCAATTCACTTAGCGTATAGAGCAATAAGGATCCTCGATAGGGCTTGGAAAATTTCCAAGAGAACCTCAATTGATTGATTAGTGTAGCTTCCAATTTATTAATGATGAACTTTACTAAATAAATGAACTGCCGGAAAACAAATCGTTTCCACTGGTGATAGGGTTACAAATTTTCTAAAGTTATAAAATAAGCGGCTCGCCCGATCAACCCGCCCCCCTGGATTGTTAATATCAGGATGTTCGGGATCATAAAAGCCGAAGTTGCCTGTACGAAGAATATAATCCTCCATCCAGTTGCTTTTGGTGTTTTTGGGGCTTGGGAATGGTAGTTTATCCGGGTCCAAACCGAGTGTATTCACCAGTACCTGATGAAAGACATAGCTCCACCTTAACATTCCTAATTCAGAATAAATTTGCCGGAGCTTATGACCATCGATTTGGGTTGATAAACTATGGTAAAGTCTGGCTGCATCACAGAGCTGCCTTAAACCGATGCCGTAAGTAATTTGATGTTTTAAAATATGTGCATTCACCTGAACGATGTTCAGTATAGGCGAGGGAATAGTAACCGCAGTATCCTGGAAGATGTGCCGAATGTTTTCTTCTTTTTGATTTTGATAGAGTTGTGCTATTTTTTTTAATATAAATGGATTTCGGAGTTGAATTAATTTTTGATGATGCTCAATTTCAATATCCATAAAATGATAGCAAGAGCTATAAGCTGGAGTGATTTTAAAATCATCACCATGTTTTTCCATTAACGTATTGGCTCTTTTGTAAATTTCTTTGCTCGGGAAATACCAATCGATATCCCCGCTAACGCGCACCAAGGGGTCTTCATAGTATAGGGAAACCCCATGTCCTTTTTGCAGAATAGCTTGAATATCGTGCTGCAGGAAAAGCTTAAATTGCTCAGCAATCACGTTATCCATTTGTTGGTTTCTTTGTTCGATTCGCTGCAATCGAACTAACCATTTAAGCATAATATCTGAGGAAGGAAGCAGGTCTTCAGGTAATTTTTGGATGGCCTGACAAACCATTCCTTCAACGGTTTGATGAAAGGATAAATTAAAGATTTCGATCCACTCGCTCCGAGATAATTTCTCAAAAGGTTCTCGGTGTATTTCTCGGTTCCAAAGGCTGCTCTGCAGGGCTTCTAAAAAGGCTAATGTGGAAGGATTACGCATCATATCTTTATTTATTCATTGATAATTAACTTTTGCGTTTTAAACATTTCCAATATATTTTGTGAATCGCTATAGGCAACCAACGGGTCGATTTGGTATTCTTCTACCAAAATGTCTGCAGCAGTTTGCGTTTGGAAATCCAGGCCTTGAAGAGAATTCCATAAGAATGCGGCCGTTTCATTTAAGGTAAAGACTTTTGAAAGGTCAACCATTCCTTGATCTGGCTCAACGATGAAGTATTCCTTTCCTACCTTCCTTAGTGTTAAGTCTTGTCTTAATTTCATAATTTATTTTTTTATACGCTCAATTTACGTTTAATTCCTGTAAATATCCATCGAATAGGTCGCAAAATAAACCAACACAATCCGACGTATTGATTTAGCAATCCCAGTTTTTGGAGTTTATTTTGATCGTAACGACCCTGAATTTTTGCGATCAGGTTCGCTCTGTCTACTTTTTCTATTTGAAACAGGTTATGGTCTCCTGCTAGAAAAACAGCTTGTTTATTTTGATAGATAATTCGGTGAAGGACAAAGTTGTTCTTCCATTTAGCAAGCACAATTTCTCCCATTCTTGTTTTGTTCGGGTGTATCTGGGTGAGGAGAATATTTTGTCCATCTTTGAGAAATGGAGACATGCTGTTCCCTTTCAATTGAAAACGCACAGAATTTCCCGCTAGCAACTCCTGCCTCGCAGCCGTAAAAAAGGATTCATTATCAATGATTAAGGTGTTTGTCATTCGCTTGCTTGATAAAGATTCTTTGTTGTTTTTTCTCAAAGACAAAGCGGTCCGAAAAAATCAGACCGCTTTGAGTATAAAATGTAAAAATATGATTTACTTAGTTTCTAACGCAACGAACATTTTTAAATGTTGAGCTTACAAGGTTAAGACCAAGTACATTTACATCAGACAAAAGCTCAGCTGTTCCTTGTGCTCCTATAAAAGGTGTTCCAGGGATCAATGGAGGTACACCAAGTGTAGATTTGTTTGCTCCATGATAGCCCCATGCACCTAGGCCTACTAGTCCAAGTAAATTAGTTCCTTGATCTTTAGTCCAAATTGCCGCTTCATTTCCATGGCTGGTTCCTAAGTTTAATACAATCAGACCATCAACACCAATATCTGTTACAGCACTTATGTTTGTTACCTGACCGTTGTAGTTGAAGCGAAGCGTATTGCTTTCTGCACCAAAAGCCGGGTTTCCGGTTCCGCCAGTAACTGCACCTGCATAATCGATATATGTACCATCTGGAAGATCTCCAGTTGCATTTGGTGCTGGTGCTGCAACTAATAAACCTAATATGTTACCTAACACGTTTGTTAATAGGCCGTCAGTAGTAGTAAGTGGTGCAAACTCATCATGAGTAGGTTGTCTCCAAACTCCGGCAGGATATACTAATGTACATGGGTCCTGAATGCCACCAGAAGTCGCAAATTTTCTAGGAATTACACTTCCAAAAGCAAAATAACCTTTACCCTCAGTAGCAAGAGTTTGAACGTTTTTCTCGTAAAAACGGTAAGGATTATGTCCTGGGGTATAGTACAGGTTTGAGCGAGCCCATCTTACAGCGGTTGCGCCTGTTCCTGTTACAATAGGGGATTCAATAATATTCGCTTTTAATAAATGTGTGCTACCATTTACAGGTGTCACACTGAAATCTGGTAAATTACCACCAGCATATACGCGAGATCCACCGTCAGCATGCGTAAGGTTTAGGTTTGTTACTGAAACAGTAATTGTGTTTGCAGTAGCTTCGTCTGCTGTATATACATAGGCAATTTTTGCATCGTTAAATGCTGGATCGATATTCTCAAATGAATTCCAGTCAATTGCTTGAGGAGCAGATACCAGGTTAGACCAGGTTCCAGTTAGAAGATCTAAATCTCCAGTTTTTGCATTTAAACCACTTACAGAAACAGTAGCTCCTGTCATATTTCCGAATATACCCATTGAATTTAATTCAATAGCAATTCTAGAAACTTTGTGTTTGAAGGTAATTGCCAAAGGTACTGAGGTCGCATCAGCAGCAATTGCTAAATTTCCGGATGCATAAAGCACATCTTTTGCTGAAGGTACAGCGATTTTTGAGCTTGCAGCAGTAAGTGGAGCGATAACATCTGTGTTGTTGTAACTCACCGCATTCCATTTGTAAGACTCACCTTTAACAACCGCGATATTTCCTGCAGTACCAGCCGTTAATGCGGTAGAACTTACAAAGGAATTATCCGATGCTTTGTATAAATTTAAGATGTATGTGATACCTGGTTCAACAGCGACAGCTTTTAAGCCTTGGCCATTTGCGGTTGTAGAACCTTTAATTTTAATATTATTTGATCTGCTTTGAATTTGATTGCCTTTTTCTACCATGACATCAAAATCACCTGCAGAGGTAATTTTCGGTTCCGTTTGAGCAGCTGACGCTTTTTTGTTATTATCAGCTATTGGACTTTCGTCAATTCCAGCGACTTTAACGCTGATTTGGGTTTCGTAGGTCTGTTCTGGTTGGTTAGTATCTGTGTTTTTTGCACAACTTACTACAAGAGATCCAGCCACAGCAAAAAGAAGAGCTCCTGCTAATCTGTTTGCAAGATTCTTAGAAATTAATTTCATTTTAATTTTTGTTAAGGTAATTAAGAATCAGGTTAGAAATCTCCATTTGATGTACCACCAGCTCCACCAGTCCAGTCATCCAATGCTGGACTGGAGCCTGCCGCTACTGAGGCAGCGGCAATGCCCTGTTCCAGTTCGACTGAGAGCACCTTCATTTGGGGTGCCTCATACACTTTTGTTTCATTTTTTTTCATATTGAACACTTTTTGGTTAAAAAAATACTTTTTGTAAAAATTATATTACATACACAGCACATTCTAAGGTTAAATTAGAATATTGTATGGCTTTGTATTTTCTATAATTAATTGTGCCCAGATAAATTGGTTAATAATTTTTCTGGATCCTGTGTTGACGTTTTGTTTTTACTTTAATTACACCCATTTCAACAATGGGGGCTCTGAATTAAAATTTATATGTCCTACTGACGGTTAATAATATTGCCCTTTTGTTATAACAACAATATTATGAAAAAGTTTTAGTATTTGCAAAAAAATATAAATATTATAGAAATAACAGGTACTGTATATTGTATTTGTGTTAAGGCTACCTTAACGTTAAGTTAGGTGGAAGTCAGTGTGCTTACGATTTATGTGTCTTCATTTTAGTCGTTTCTATAAACGAAAATATGTGATTACGTGTTTTTTCTATTAAATATATTTAGGCTATTGAATAGTTTTTTAACCCAACTCAATTTCTGATCGCCGTCTTCTTGATTCTGATGGCCATAGCCGTATCCGTAGCCATATCCGTAGCCATATCCTGCTTGAAAATCGACATCGTTTAAAGCGACGGCAACGTTTTTTAGCTTTCCTTTGGTGTAATAATCCCTAGCAATTGTTAACAAGCGTTTGTCTAAATAATTTGCTCGCGCAACATAGACAGTCATGTCTGAGAATTTTGAAATTAATAAGGTATCGGTCACCAAGCTTACCGGAGCCGTGTCAACAATCACATAATCATAATGTTCTCGGGCATAATCCAATATTCCTTTAAAGTTGCCATTCATCAACAATTCCGAAGGATTCGGAGCAATATAGCCAGCATATACAATATCAAATTCATAGAGAGAAGGCTCGCGGATGATCATGTTCTCAATGGACTTACTGGGGTCGATCAGGTATTGGGTAATCCCCTCATGAGTGTGCTTTAGGTGGGAAAGACCTAAATAGTTTAAGACTTTAGGTGATCGAATGTCTGCACCAATTAAAATCACTTTTTCTCCACTCAGGGCGATCACTTTGGCAAGGTTTGTTGCAATAAAGGATTTCCCCTCTCCAGAGATTGTGGAAGTGACATAGATAACAGCTCCTGTATCGGGATCTCTTTGACCAAGCATATAACTGATGTTGGTTCGCATAATCCGCATGGCCTCGGCCATAGAGGTTCTGGAATTATGCTCGATGATTTTCTCTTTGGAATTGGGGATTTCTCCCAGTAATGGTGCACCAAAAAGCTCTTCAATATCCTTTCTTGAATGTATTTTATTATCCATTAGAAAGCGGATGTAAAGTATGCCGAAAGGAATCAAAAGACCAAGTAGCATGGATGCTAATGCCACGTATGTTAATTTGGGATTAACTGGCCGGGTGTAACTATACGCATGATCGACAATTTTTAAGTTGTCCGGATTCGCTGAGGCATTGATTTCGTTTTCCTCTCTTTTTTGTAATAGAAACAGGTAAATCGTCTCGACAATTTTTTGTTGTCTTGCGATGTTTTTAAACGATAGTTCTTGGTTGGGAATTCTACCTAATTTCCCCTGTGCGCTCTGTTGTTGCCTTTGTAAACTATTCACGTTTGCCTGAATAGTAGCTCTTAGGTTGTCTAAGGATTGCTGCATGATTAAATTCATGCCTTCCAAGCTTCTTGATATATTGATGACCAGCGGGTGTTCCGGGGTACTGGATTTTAATAAATCTTCACGTTCCAAGACCATTTCATTATACGATTTAATACTCGTTTGTATGGAAGGGTCCGTTAAGCCAATATTGGAAGGAAGTAGACTGTATTTTTTTCCTTTAATGGACTCGTGCAACATGTCAGCCAAAAAAAGTTGCGTTTCATACTCCACTAATTTCCGTTCATATTCTGTGGCATTTTGCATATTGAGTTGCGCTTCTGCCTGTAAATCGACCAAATCATTGTTGTTTTTAAACCCAGCTATCCTGGAATCGGCAAATTTCAAATCTTGTTCAACCAAATCCAGTCTGGAGTTAATGAACTTAGAGGTAGATCTAGAAACTTGTGCTTTATCGTAACTAATGTCTTTGTTGTATTGATCGATTAAGGAGTTAATCACTAACTCTCCTTTTTCCCTAGAGGCAGAGGTCATCGATATATTGAGCGCAAAAGACTGGACCTTTTCATTGGGAGAAACCATCACCATGTTTCGCAGGATATTAACCATAATTTCGCTCGGCAGGTAATTGATTGTTATATCTCCTGACCATTCATAAGGCCTATGTTGTACAATAGCGATTGGACCTAATGGAGAAGTGATTTTTTCACCCAACTTATAGCGGTGAGGTTCCCTGAATTCGTCTTTTATAACATAACCATCTCCTGATTTAGTGATGGTTAACGAATACCCTACGGTATCTAATCTGGGATGTTCGGGTTCGTATAGGATAAGTTTAAGGGGAGAGCTGTCTTCTAAGATTTCCTTTGATTTAATTTTACCTTTAGCAAAATAGCTGACGTTTAACCTGTTATTATCAACAACCTTGCGCATTATTCTTCGCGATTGGATGATCTGCGTTTGATCGTTCACATACGCCGCAGAAGAGCTTGTTCTACCGGCTAGGTTCGCTAATTCACTCAAGCCTGCCATATCTCCAGATGCTTGTTTTTCGTCTTGAAGAAGGATCATGGCATGGGTAAAATAGGTTCTTTCAGCATATCTGTAATAAAGATATCCCAAGCATCCAAATACAAACAATGAAAGAACAAACCATTTCCAATGATGGGTGTATCTTTCTATTTGTTGAACAAGTGTTGTGCTCGCAATAGTATTATTTTGCGTCTCAGCGGTATTATCCATTGGGCTAGATTAATAAAGGTATTTCAGAATATTGTAGCAATATTACAGATTTTTTTTACAAATATTGGTACAAGACCTCTATATATTGTATAGCTTTGGAGTTAATAATTTGATTTTAAGTTGGGATGATTTGAAACTTTTTTTAGTATAGGCGAGAAATCATTGCTTAGTTTGAATTTTTATTAAAGGATAACGAATTCACAATTTTAAGTTATAACTTCGATCAAAACAAGCTCGTTTAAGAATGACCAATTCTCAACCTCTCTTTCGAAATGATATTGCTTTTTTAAGAGCTTTTGCTGTGATTGCGGTGGTTTGTTATCATCTTCATATCCCGTTTTTTGAGTCCGGGTATATGGGGGTGGACATTTTCTTTGTCCTTTCCGGTTATTTGATGAGCTCTTTGCTTCTGAAGGAACCAGACCTATCCGTTAAATTAATTTTGAAATTTTATCAGGCGAGACTTCGCCGCTTATTTCCTGCCTTATTGACCGTTTTGGTCTTGTTTGTTCTTCCAATTTACTTCGTCGTTGGTATTAAACTGTATGATTACAGTCGATTTGCTTTTTCCAGCTTGTTATTTGTTTCCAATTGGTATTATTATTTAAATTCCGGTTATTTTGATGCGGCCTCTCAATTGAACTTTTTAGTGCATACCTGGACCCTTTCTTTAGAAGGTCAGTTTTATGTCCTTTTTCCTGTGCTTATCCTATTTTCTCAAAGGATATTTTTAAATAGATATATCGTTTTATGCGTCTTTTTAGCGTTAATAACGATAGCTTCTTTTCTTACGATGATCCAGCTTAAGGAGGTGAATGAATCGTACGCCTTTTACAGTTTGCAGACTAGAATATGGGAGTTCACAATGGGTTCTTTTGTGTTTGTCTTAGCAAAAGTTTTACCGCTTAAACAGGCTACCGTGTATCGTCGGTTATGTTCTGGTTTAGGCTTTCTTCTATTGTTTTTTGTTTTTTTTAGTTCATATAGTAGGAGCCCAGCATATTGGCCTTCTTGGTTAACACTTATTCCGGTATTCGCAACCGCTTTAATCTTGTTTTTTTCCTCAGAAATTAAATTATTTGGTCATTGGATCGTGTTATTCATTGCCAGTAGATCGTATTCTTGGTACTTATGGCACTGGCCAATGGTGGTTTTGTTTTATTACTTGAATCTCGGGGATTTATGGTTTATAAAAGTTGGTCTATTTTTTTCATCTTTAATGTTCGCGAATTTGACCTATGTGTTTGTCGAGAAAAAGAGTTATTTGGTAACGAACAAATTTCTTATTGGAGCTATTTGTCTGTGTGCTGCATTGTTTTTTTGTGGAACAAGGGCTAACCTATATGCGTATGTTTTTAGCAAAGAGCGAGCTGATTTGTTCTCCTATTTCTATACCTATCCCCGTCAGCGTGCGCTCGAGCAATACGGCTTTCATCAGGGACATCTCAGAGAAGGAGAGCGTTTCCAGGATTTTGATACGACTCGCCTAAATCATTTTTCGCAGCAATTACCGAACTATCTGTTGATTGGGGATTGCCATGCTGGAATGTTTTCTCAGACCCTTCATCAGCTTGCTAAAGAAAATAACGTTAACCTCATTCAAGCTACTGCCGATGAAACCTTTCCCAGTATGCATTCACCGTCAAAATTTGCAGGACCCAAAGCGCTTATGGATTACGTATTTCAACGGTATCTTCCAAGGAATCATCAACATATTGACCGGGTTATTTTGATGGCGAATTATTCCGGTTATAGTAAAAAGCAACTAGAGGAATTCTTGAACGGAAATCAGCAGTATTTTCTGGACCTGGGGATCCCGGTTACTTATATTGGACAAACAGAAAGCTATAAATTAGAATATCCTGTTCTTCACTGGCTACAGGGGTCGGTTGGCCTGGATCCTAGCGAGCAGATTATGGACTTTCGTGAAAACACGAATAACTATTTGAAATCCCTGGGGGGTGAGTTGGAGTATATAGATGTGTATCGGCGAGTCCAGGGGAAATCCGGGGAATCTGGTCAGACCTATTTTTACGATGGCGAGCATTTAAGTTCTTTTGGTACGAAACAATTAATGGTTATTTTACAAAATAAGTTGTTCAGGAAACCATAGTTTGCTTTTTTATGCTGTTTTAAGATTGATTTCATAGAAAAATGGGATGGTTATCCGGTAAAAAAATTAGCCTCCCTCAGGGCAGAGGGAGGCTACACTTTTAACCTAAGTGCCCGTATTTCTACGGAATATGAAAGCCCAAATATAAAATTTGACGTTTTAGTGGGGAAAAATTTAACATTATTTTAGACTTTCTGTTTTTTCAATGATTGCTTGTTTGAAAGAAAAAACACCATTTATTTGATAATCAGTGTTTAACGATTTAGTCATACTTAATGCACTTTGTAACAAAAAAATTATTCAATCTGTACTCTTTTTAAATCGATAAGGACCAAGTGTTGTGGAATTTCTGATATCTTTATTCCTTATGCCAAGCGCATCATGGTAAAAGACTTGAAGGACAAGGTGTACCCCAGCGCTGGGGTACACCTTAGGTACAAGAAGATGTGTTTTTTACCTCAATGTTTCCAGTTTTAATCTGTTTACTTTAATTTATTCTTTCAATCATGTTAAGTTTTTTATTTTTTCAAAACGATTGATTTAATTTTCATAATTTGTATTAACCTCCACTTAGAGTACTAAATAATAATCATGCTGAGTATTAAAGAAAGAGTTCTTCTGATTGCCGAAGCGAATGGAATACGTAAGATTACCTTTTTTAAAGAATTGGGACTCTCTTATGCAAATTTTAAAGGTGCTCAAAAACATTCCGCTCTAGGATCTGACGCGGTGGCTAGTATTTTAGCTAAATATGAAAATATAAGTGCTGAATGGCTCATTAGTGGCGCGGGTGATATGCTTAAAAATATCCCTTTTGGAAATCAGGATATTTCTATCACACTTCCCTCAAAAGTTGGAACTCAGGACCATTCCGACGAACTCATTACCGCTTTGGAAAAGATAATTGTTGTACAACAGACGTGTATTCAATCTCAAGAACAGGCGATAGCTGCTATGAGCAGTAGAATTGAGCAGCTTGAGAAGAAAAACAAGAAGAAAAAAAAGAAATAAAGGGTGGGCATGTTGAGTGAAAAGCACTTTCCATTATTTTTTACTTCTTTATAAGAAGCAGCTAAGATAAAATATCTCAGTTAGTATCCTTATTCCCCTTCAGCGAAGTGATTCCCCTTATCTAAAAAACTTCTCTCCTGTTTTTTGTCAAAGGTTTTAAATGCTTAATGATTTACTCAAAATGTGATGATGCTCCGTCCGGAATCATTCGTGATTTTCTTGATTGTTTGCAGCCATTTTCGATTTTATGTAATTAATATTGTATTAATAATTTATTAACACAGATGACTTGCTAACCTAACCTGTGGTGGGTATATTCGCCAAACTTTAACGTATTACAAATTATGCAATGTAAATCTACCAAACTCTTATGGCTATTTTTCTCAATGGCAGTAAGTTCTACTCCATTGTATGCCGAACGCATATCCTCTTGGGAAACTTTAACCCAAAATCAACAAGAAACAATTACTGGACGATTGACTGATGAGGATGGACAAGCTGTTGTTGGGGCTACCGTTGTGAACTTACAAAACCAAAGTATAGCTACCTCTGATTCTCAGGGACGTTTTGCTGTTTCAGGTAAAATCGGGGACCGACTTTCTATTTCTTTCATCGGTTTTGTTAAAAAAGAAATAAACATTACCAAGTCAGATTCTACAATTACTTTGGTTAAGGACAATGAACTCCTGGATGAGATTATTGTAGTGGGGTATGGAACCCAGAAAAAAGCAAATCTTACCGGAGCTGTTGATCAGGTCGGTTCGGAGGTTTTTGAGGGTCGTATGGCGGCAAATGCAACGCAAATGTTGCAAGGAGCTGTACCTAACTTGAATTTAAATATCGCTGATGGAAAACCAACGCGTTCTGCAAGCTACAACATTCGGGGAACAACTTCAATAGGTCAGGGTGGTAGTGCTTTGGTTTTAATCGATGGGGTGGAAGGGGATCCGCGTACCTTGAATCCAAATGATATCGAGAACGTTTCTGTTTTAAAGGACGCTTCTTCAGCGGCTATTTACGGCTCGCGCGGTACTTTTGGTGTGGTCTTAATTACCACTAAAAAAGCAAAAGCCGGAGCAACCTCTATTGCCTATTCTAGTAATTATGCTTCCCAGAAACCAACTACTCTTCCTGATTTTGTAACGGATGGGTATACCTACGCGTCTCATTTTTTCGAGGCTTACAATGCGTGGAATAATTATTCTTCCATTCCTAACAAGATGAATAAAACGCAAGCTTTTTCTTTGGATTGGTTGGAAGAATTTAAACGTCGAAATGAGGCTGGGATCAACGAACCAGTGACAGTAGATGAGAATGGAAAATACGTATACTATGCAAATGAGGATTACTATGGGACCTTATTAAAGGACAATGTATTTGCGCATGATCAGAACCTTTCTATTTCGGGGAGCTCAGAGAAAGTGGATTATTATATGTCTGGCCGATATTACGATAATGGGGGGCTTTATCGTTACAATACAGATAAATACAAGAGTGCTAACTTACGAGCGCAGGGTGGAATCCAGGTCACCGATTGGTTAAGAGTTTACAATAGTCTGGATTATTCCAACATCCAATACCATAATCCAATCACAGTTGGAGAGGGTGGAAATATTTGGCGAAACATTGCCGATGAGGGGCACCCGACATCTTCGATTTATAATCCGGATGGCTCGCTTTCTTTTTCAGCAGCCTATTCAATAGGAGATTTCATTTATGGAAAGAATGGTTCTGACTCTAACGAGAGCAATCTGAGGAATACCACAGGGTTTGAAACCAAATTCTTTAACAATACCTTTCGGGTAAAGGGTGATTTTACGTTTAGAAATAAGGATTTACTTACTACACGTAAGCGCGTGCCCATTCCTTATTCTGTGGACCAGGGGAAAATTGTTGAACTAGCGACTCAATACAATGATTTGTACGAGGCATCGCAGCGTGATAAATACCTGTTTACCAATTTGTATACAGAATATGAAAACACTTTTGCCGATAAGCATTATTTCAAGGGTTTACTCGGGTATAATTACGAACAAAAAACGTATAATTCTATCTACACGACTAAGAATGGTTTGTTAACGCCGGATACCGATAATATCAACCTGGCATTGGGTGAAACTGTTACGGCAACAGGTGGTTATGAAAAATACCGTTTGGCAGGTGTGTTCTTCCGTTTAAATTATATCTTCAATGATCGTTATTTGTTCGAGGTGAATGGTCGTTATGATGGTTCTTCAAAATTCCCGATCGATCAGCAATGGGCTTTCTTTCCCTCGGCTTCTGCTGGTTGGAGAGTTTCCCAAGAATCCTTTTGGACATTGAGTCCGCAGGTGATTTCTGATTTTAAAATTAGAGCCTCTTATGGTTCTCTGGGAAATGGTAATATTAATTCGTATTCTTTCTTGGATAACTATAATTTAAATACGATGGACTATATTATCGCTGGAGAAAGATATCGGTACACTTCGGTACCTGGAGTTTTGCCAAATCATTTAACCTGGGAGACCGCTACCACAACCAACATCGGTACTGATATTTCTTTTTTAAATGGTCGCTTGAACCTAACGGCTGATTATTATATTCGTCGCACGAGCGATATGTTTACCCAAAGCAAAACCTTACCTGATATTTTTGGTGCTAGTTCTCCTAAAGGAAATTATGCGGATATGACAACCAGAGGATTTGAGTTGACCTTAAGTTACAACAATCATGTAAATCTAGCTGGAAAGCCGTTGAATTTTAATTTGAAGGCAACCCTTGCCGATTATAAATCAGTTATTGACCGCTACAACACCAACGGCAATTTGAGCGATTATTATGTAGGCATGAACATTGGCGAAATTTGGGGATATGAAACCATGGGTTTGTTTCAATCGCAAGAAGAAATCGACGGAGCTCCCAAACAAACGGTTATTAAATCTTCTTCCTCAGGGAAAATTTATCCAGGAGACTTGCGTTTCGCTGATTTGAACCATGATGGAGTCATCAATTATGGGTCCAACACATTAGATGATCATGGGGATAAACGAATTATCGGAAATGCAGATCCACGCTATATTTATAGCTTTAATTTAGGCGCAGATTGGAATAATATATTCATCTCTGCATTCTTTCAAGGTGTGGGGAAACAAGACTGGTATCCACATGCTGAAACCGTGTTCTGGGGACAGTTCAATCGACCTTATAACAACTTGCCTGCTTGGCATTTGGATAATTATTGGACCGAAGATAACCCGAATGCTTATCTGCCGCGTTACGCAGGTTATAACGCTTCAATCAAGAACAATGCACAAACTAGATATTTGCAAAATGCGGCCTATATACGTTTGAAAAACCTTCAGGTGGGTTATACTTTTCCTCAGGTTATGGTTAGTAAGATCCGTCTAAAGAACCTACGTGTGAGCGCTTCGGCTGAAAATCTTTGGACCTGGTCTCCTTTGTATAAAAATACACGGGATATCGATGTGGCGAATATCGGTAAATCAGATCCAGATATTAGTTCGAGCAATAGTGGGGATGGATTTAACTACCCAAGTATGCGGAGTTATAGTTTAGGTTTGTCACTTAGTTTTTAGAAGGAAAGTATTATGAAGAAAATAGTTTATATAATCGGTTTATCCCTGACGATGTTCAGTTGTGAATTAACCGAAACACCCAAGGCAACCGTTACTGAAGAGGTTGTGTTTGGTACTGAAAATGGATTAAAAATATACAGTTATTCTTTTTATAGGGAGTTGCCTAGTGGCACTGAAGCCTATAAATTGGACGATATGGCTGATTATGGAGCTGTCAATAATTTAAATTCCTTTATCCGTCCGAATGGGTATTCTGCTGAGACCAGTACGGGTTGGAGTTGGTCTGCTTTGCGTAATATCAACCATTTTTTGATCAAGAATGTGAATCCGGAAGTTCCACAACAGGTGCGTGACCATTATTCCGCACTCGCAAGATTTTTTAGGGCTTATTTTTATTTTGAAAAGGTCGTACGTTTTGGTGATGTACCTTGGGTAGACCGTCCTTTGGACGTATCAGAAGAGGATATTCTTTACGCTGACCGTGATTCCCGTGTATTGGTCATGGATAAAATCATGGAAGATTTAGATTTCGCTTTTGAACACCTTCAAACCACAGGTGGTGATGGAACGGAGGTGACCAAATGGACTGTTTTGGGATTGAAAACCAGGATCGCTTTATTCGAGGGCTCTTTTCGAAAATACCATACTGAATTAAACCTGAAGAATTCTGCAAATGATTTTTTTAATCAAGTGGTTCAGGCAGGAGATATTCTGATGAAAGATGGTCCACATTCTATCCATGTAGCCTCCGGTGTTGATCAATCTCAGCGGGATTTATTTACGAGTGTGAAACCGATTACCTCGGAGGTGATGTTGGGAGTAGCCTTGGATGAGGGTCTTGGTGTTTTAGGTTCAGCCAATTGGTGGTGGACTTCCCCAACTTACGGACCTCGTTATAGTTTGGTACGTCCATTTATCAATACATTTTTGAAGACTGATGGATCACCTTATACCAACAATGTTTCCTATTTGACTGACGATTTTTATACGGAAACCCAAAACAGGGATACACGCTTAAAGCAATTGATTAGAACGCCTGGTTATAAACGAGATGGGGTTGCCGCTGCACCAAATTTTAATGGGTTTTCTTATACAGGTTATCAACCAATTAAATATACGCTTGATGAAAGCAGATATGATAATGGTGCCTTAAATAATAACTCAATCCCATTGATGCGCTATGCAGAAGTATTGTTGAACTATGCTGAAGCAAAAGCTGAATTGGGAGACTTTAAGCTAGCAGATTGGAATAAAACTATTGCTGTATTGCGGGCAAGAGCTGGAATAACGGGAGGATTAAACGTGCTGCCAACTCAGGTTGATAGCTACATGAAGCGAACGTTTTACAAGAACCTTAACGATCCAATTTTAATGGAAATTAGACGTGAACGTGCTATTGAACTGGCCTTGGAAGGATTTAGATTCAAAGATCTATTGCGTTGGAAAGAAGGGCATTTAATGGCTGAGCTACCTTGGACAGGTATGTACGTTCCTACCCTTAACACCTTGATGGATTTGGACAAAAACGGAACTGCTGATGTGGTTTTCTACGATGGGGCTACCTCAGGACCAAGTATTGAGGTTCCACGTGGAGTTGCCAAAATTGCTATTGGTGGGAAGGCCACAAATTTCCAAACCCTAACCTCTGATAAGCATTTGGAATGGTTTAAAGCAGAGCCCCGGGAATGGACTGATCGTCAATATTATTACCCAATTCCGGCAACGGCAATTGTTAAAAATGAAAATCTTACTCAAAACCAAGGATGGGAATAATTCTGTTCTTATAAATAAGTAAATAAGTAAGCCATTAGCTCCAGGGTTAATGGCTTATTTTTTTGTCTGCAGTTGGCTCCATTTTAATAGTTCAGGGTAGATGGACTCAATTTTTTGCGATTCACTCTTTAGATATAGTTCCACTAACTTCTCATTAAACTCTTTAGATCTTGGAAATCCTCTTTTGGTTAATTTTTGATTGACATGATCAATGACGCGCTCTATGATGTCTTTTTCATTCTTGAACCGCTCATGTGCATAAAGGATAAATAGACCCCATGTTACATATTCATCAAAAACCTTTATTGGACTGGGATAGTGCTCAACACCCTTGGTTTGTTGATTGACCCAATACTCTCGGTTATCAAATATGGAGTCGATCTGTGATTGGTATTTTGCACTCAAGGGACCTACATAATTGTGATCAATCTCAGTGAAAATGATTCGGGTACTCATGGCCTGATTATACGTTTTGCTCCAATGAGGATTGTATTTGATGACAGGAAGAAAGAGTAAGGTCTCTGAATAGGAGTTATCGCTAAACGTGCTGGTTGCATGAATACCACCTATTAACGGGCTTGTAAGAACCCGGTAGCTATTAATTTGGTGATCAAATCTTTTTTCTAACCATTTTTTTTGTTCTTCGATGGCACCGAACTGTTTATAGTCCTTTTTGATCTGTTGATAATAAGCATGGTTCGAGTGGTAAAATTCTTCAAATTTGGACGCTTGAGCGAAACTCTCTATAGCCGATTGGTAGCTTAAAATTGGATTGGTTTCGACACTCAAACTACCAACACCCCTGGCAGGAAAATTATATACTCCGGTGGGAACTAACTTCGAGTTTTCCAAGGTAAATCCATAGGCATTCGCAGAAAGAAGTAAGTAATAGATAATACTTTGGTTTAACAGTGAGTCCATGGTTTTGATCGAAGGATGTTCGGCATAAGGACCAAAATGTGTCATCATTTTTTTATGGTATTCCGTACCTAAATTCACCATATTGCTGTCCGTGCGTCCAGATTTGGTAATTGCGAACATAATGCAAACTAGCTCTTGGACCTCTGGAATTTCAATAGTGACTTTTTTATTATTCTTTTGGGCATACTCAGAAGTAAATGTGATGTCCTTTTCTTGAGCATGGCTTGTGTAACTGAAAAACAGGAGGAAAACTAATACTATGAGATGAGTTGGTTTTGTAAACATTTTAATCGGTTTAAATAGAAAGTTTAAATCATGGTTAAAAGGGTAATTACGAGTGTTTGCTAATTTCTTGAAACCATTTGCATCGTATTGTGAAAGTATTGTGCCGTTGAATATAAAGAAATTGAATCTAATTTAAAATTATTTTTATTCCGAACGGCAGGTTAGTTGTTGACTAGCAGAATTTTATTCGCTTGTAAATTTACAGCCCTGTCTACTTAATACTTGGAGATAAATTTTTGGCGAAAGCGAAATAGTGGTTGGACTATTTGGATATATCTTCTTAAATTTAGGAAATTAAAAAGAGTATGAATTTCTCTCGAGTGATTACCTTAATCCTAATTTGCATATTATTTTGTTTTAACTGCTTTGCTCAAATGGACACATTGGTGTATGCCCATAGAGGCTTTAGGGGACTCATGCCTGAAAACACTATCGCTTCCATGAAGAATGCACTTAGTTTGGGAGCGCATGTTTTAGAAATGGATATTGCCTTCACAAAGGACAAGCAAGCTGTTCTCTCGCATGACCCTTGGCTGGATCATCAAATCACATTAGATCCACAAGGAAATGAAATTCCATCAGGAAAAGGTCTTCCAATTATTGAGATCCCCTACAAAAAGTTGCGTCAATATGATGTTGGAAGTAAACAGCATAAAAGCTTTCCGAAACAAAAGAACTTTCAGAGCTATATTCCCAGGCTTACTGATTTAATCGACTCTGTGGAATTGCATGCTGCAAACATTGGCGCTTCAAAACCTTGGTATAGTATTGAAACAAAAACATCAAAAGCGCGTGATCATCTTGTCACACCTGCCCCGGAAGAATTTGTAGGTTTGTTAATGCGTGTGATCCTGCAAAAAAATATTCAAGATCGAGTAATTATTCAATCTTTTGATGAGCGAACCTTGGAAATCGTCCACCAAGAGTATCCAGTCGTGAAAACAATGCTCAATGTAAATCAGGGAACTTTGGATGAGAATTTAGCTCGCTTGAGTTTTAAGCTTGATTATTATGCGCCGGTTCCTAAGTTAATTGACGCTGAATTAGTGCGCAGGTGCCGAGAATTGGGGATCATTTTACTCTGTGGGAACACCAACGATAAATCGGAAATCGATCGGGTATTATCTTTAGGAGTAAAGGAATTCTGTACAGATTATCCTTATGACTACCCTGATGAATTTAAAAATGTTATTTATTAAAAACTACCTTTTAAAATGATGAATAAAGTCAATGCTTTCTTAATGGCTTGTTTGCTTTCCAGTTTAGGCGCGAGCGCACAGGACAAGCCGAATGTATTAATGATTTATGTGGACGATCTAGGGTATGGAGATCTTTCAGTTTATGGTGCGACCAAACTAAAAACCCCACATATTGATGCCCTTAGCGAATCGGGAATTCGTTTTACAAATGCACATGCCACGGCCGCTACCTGCACACCTTCGAGATTTTCTTTAATGACCGGACAATACCCTTTTCGTAAATCGGGAACAGGGGTCTTGCCAGGCGATGCTGCTTTAATTATTACTCCTGGAAATTTAACCCTCCCTCTTTTATTTCAACGACAAGGCTATGCGACAGCCATTGTGGGTAAATGGCATTTGGGTTTAGGACATCAGGTCGAAAAAAATTGGAACCAAGAGGTGCTACCGGGTCCATTAGAGGTTGGTTACGGTTATTCGTATATCTTTCCGGCTACAGCAGATCGGGTGCCGACCGTTTTTTTAGAAAACCATAACGTTATTGGACTTGACCAAAATGATCCGATTGAGGTTTCTTATGCTGCAAAAATAGGAAATGATCCAACTGGGTTAGAAAATCCAGAACTTCTAAAAATGAAATCTTCGGCAAACCATGGACACAACAATACAATCATCAATGGTATCGGCCGGATCGGCTGGATGAGCGGTGGTAATCAGGCCAGATGGGTGGATGAGGAAGTTAGTTTGACCTTTGTTGAGAAGGCGGTTGATTACATAAGGAATCATAAGGATACCTCATTTTTTCTAAGTTATCATGCGACTGAACCTCATGTACCACGTATGCCAGCCACGATGTTCAAAGGTAAAAGTGGACTGGGATTTCGAGGAGATGCAATCTTACAATTGGACCATTCTGTTGGCCAATTAATCCAAGCTTTAAAAGACAACGGGGTTTACCAAAATACCATTGTTATTTTTAGCAGCGATAATGGCCCTGTTTTGGATGACGGATATCAGGATGGAGCACGTGAATTATTAAATGGACATGATCCTGCTGGAGGGTTAAGAGGTGGAAAATATTCAGCATTTGAAGCAGGAACTCGCGTTCCTTTTCTGATTAGCTGGCCGGCGACTATTAAAGGAAATCAGATATCAAATGCTTTGCTTTCCCAAGTGGACTTATTGGCCAGTTTTGCTTCATTTTTTAAAGTTCCAATCTCAAATCTAGATCTAGATAGCCAGGATCATATGGCCAGCTTTTTAGGGAAAGAGCAAAAGGGTAGGAACTATTTAATTAAATCTTCGGGTGCTAAAGCTATCATTAAGGGGAATTACAAATACATATTGCCAAATGACAAGCGAGCCTTCTATCCTCTGGTTCAAATTGAATTGGGTAATTCTGACAAGGATCAGCTTTATGATTTATCCAAGGATATTGGAGAGCAAAATAACATTGCAAAACAGCATCCAAAACTCCTTCGGCAAATGAAGGACATGCTAGAGAAGGAGCTAAAATAAAAAATCAAAAGGAGGTCTAGACCTCCTTTTGATTTTTTATCGCTTAGTTAACGTTGAACTGTATTATCTTCTTGGTTCACATCAGCCAATCGCTGGGTTGGGTCTAGCCAAGCATGTTTAACTTTTTTGCTTGTTTTTATGCTATAGGTTGGTTTGGTCCAAAACCAATCCGTTAACACGGTTCGTTTTACACCTGCATAAACCGGATAGTTTTCAGCTGGTTTCTCGCCTCGCATTTCCCGTAAAGGAATGTAGAATAATTCTTTGCTTCCATCCTGGTATTCCACCAATAGGTCAATGGGCATCGCAATATTTGATTTGTTTTGCAAGTGAATGCTTGTATCGCTTACCGAAAGAATTGCATAATCGATTGTTCTTGTGGTGTTGATAAACAAATTGAAATACCACTTGAGATTAATGCCGGAGGTTTGTTCGGCTACACGTTTAAAATCATTTGGAGTCGGATGCTTGAATTTCCAAAGATCATAGAAATTTAAAAAAGTCTTGTTTAGGTTTTCTTTACCAATAATATAGCCCAATTGTTCTGCAAACACGGCGCCTTTATTATAGGCCTCATTGCTATAAGCGTAATTGGTGTTGTAATAATCTGCCAGCAAGCTCATGGGTTCTTCTAGCTTTGATTCGGCTAAACGGTAATACCCACTATATGCCATGCCAACAGGATTCAATGCACGCTCGTTTGGTTTAAGAAATACTTCTTGGGTTGCTATATCTTGAATGTAGCTGGTGAAACCCTCATCCATCCATTCGTCGACCGTTTCGTTGATTCCAAAAAGGTGCTGATACCAAGAGTGCGCCGCCTCATGAAAAATAACCCCAACAAGTCCTTTGAGATTTCTTCCACCGGTAATTAGCGTAGCTGTCCCATACTCCATGCCGCCATCTCCTCCTTGGATAATGGTGTAGGTTGGCCAAGGATACGCGCCGAAATGTTGGCCGGTAAAATCAAAGAATTCAGTGGCTAGTGATAAGGCTTGTTTCCAATTTTCCTTCACTTGGGCATCGCTCGGAAGAAAAACTGTGTAAAGGGAAACGCCCGATTTGGTTTTTGCAGAATCTACGATAAATTTTGGATCTGCCGCCCAGGCAAAATCATGAATGTTTTCTGCTTTATAATGCCAAGTGGCTTTGTTATTTTTCGCTTTAATGGTTGGTTTCTTCACATAACCCTTCACTTGGGAGGGGTTTTGAAGTTTACCAGAGGACCCGATCACATAGTCCTTATTGATGTGGATCGTTACCTCGAAATCACCAAATGGTGCAATAAATTCCCGACCAACATACTCATCCAAATGCCATCCGAATTCGTCGAAATGAGCCATTTTAGGATACCATTGTGTCATGGATAAAGCAACTCCTTCTTTTGAATTACGGCCGCTACGTCGTATTTGCTCTGGAATCTGTGCTTGCCAGGTCAGTTCGAATTCTGCTTTAGTGTCATCTTGGATTGCCTGTGGAAGATCGACCTCTAAGATGGTTCCGTCTTCTTTAAAGGGAACATCTTTACCATTATATTTAACGGATTTGATTTTTTGATAACCGATCTGATCGGCTGATAGGCCGGCAATCCTACTTTTTACAATAGGATTTTCTTTGGTGCCCTCTTTAATGACCATCCTGCCATCGGGATCAACAATGCTTTGTAACCTTTCGTCCATCATGCTTCCTGGTTGAAAGGCATTGAAATAAAGATGAAAATATACCTTGGGCAAACTTTGTCCTGAATTGTTGGTGTATATGAGCTTCATCTTCCCATCGTATTGAAATGTTTTTTCATTGACATCAATATCCATGGAATAATCAACTTTTTGAGCCCAATAAGACTTTCGTTGCGCAAAACTTGATAATGTTGTCAAGGATAATGCGAGAAGGAATAGAATTTGTTTCAAGTTCATAAAAATGCTGCGGAAACCCACTGATCGCCTAAGCGTGTGTGGGAGGGAAAGCAGCTACCCCCTAATTTTAAAATTAAAATATTACTTATTTTTTAGTTTAATTAGCTGTTAGTTTTAGATATGTGATTAACTTTGTATACTTCGTATTGTTTAATCAATACAGAGAAAAAAGACAACGGGTTCGTAGTTCTATTCAAGGCAAAGGCACACGCAGCTCCAGAAGGTTGAGCAAACCGCTTAGTGGCAAAGAACGAACAACATCTGCTATTATCAATCACACCATTTCCAAATCGATTGTAAAATCCGCTAAGGATAAAAGACAAGGGATTGCTATTGAAAACCTGACTAACATCCGTTTTAGTTCGAAACCTAGAAATAAAAAGTTTAGAACAAAACTTGGTCGTTGGTCTTTTGCTCAGTTGCGTTCTTTTCTGGAATACAAATCTCTTTTGAATGGTGTTAAGTTGATCGTTGTAGCACCTCAGTACACCTCCCAAACCAGTAATTGCTGTAGATATATTGGTAAAAGAACCAATAAGGTTTTTAAGTGTACAAATAAAAATTGCAAGGTGGATGTGATTGATGCGGACTTTAATGCCGCTCAAAACATCGCCTTGCTTGGGGCTGCTGTAAATCTGCCCGAAAGATGCGATATGTATAGTTGTACTGTGCATTATTGATGTCTAAAGCCCATTCCATCACAAAGTGTGCGTGGGTAGTTTACGATTCAAATATATAAAAAAATCACCTCAGCCAAACAGCCGTAACAAAAAGGATGCTATGGGTCTTGTTTCACGCTCTTGATTAGCCGCTGATAATCTCGATTTGTTTTTCTTTTATTGCTTGGGTGAGTTGATCGAATTGATCCACAGAGACAAACAGTTTGTTTCTCCAAAATCTCTTGGTGGTTGTTTTTGAGTGGAAATGAAAAGCAATTAAATTTCCTCCTGAACGTGTATGATTTTTAATATAGGCAATCTCTTTGAGTGGAATGTGGGTTGTTTTATTTGCTCTGGTGATGGACAAAGCATCATCCGAAAAAACCCATGTACTGGATTGTTGATTGAGTTTTACCGCGCCATACATGATAAATGGAATACAACATAAAAGGGTTATGATTTTTGAGATTTCCTGCATTTGGATCCACGACAGTCCAATTCCGACCAGGAAAAGTCCTCCCAATAAGATCCAGATAAATTTTCCGCGATGCAGGGTATGAATTTGATATTCCATAGTTCTTATCCTTGGGGTTGTTTGGAGACGCTCTTCTGCCGGCTAATTAATCCGTGATGTATTCCATCCTGGAAGGAAATAGACAGATCCTTTCTTTTACTTAGATACCAGCCTTTTATCTTTCTTAAAGCACTAGATAAAGACTTTAACGCCATGATTTTTCCCGTTTTCATGCTCGGAAGTTACGAAATAATTTTGGTCATTTTAGATTGTGTACTCACGACCAGAACCGGCCATCAGGAATTCATTCGCTTAGCTTACAGCGTATATTGTAAGGATCTTACCTGGTTATTTTTTACAGCATTTTTGGCGATATTTTCATAAGAAATCCAAGTGCCTATTGGAATTTCTGCTTTAAAAAAGAAATTTTTTTCCTTTTAGTTAAGTTGCCTCGGGCATAGGATGATATCTTGCGAATGTTTATCTTTGTTGCTTCCTAAATTTAGTATTTATGCGCAAACTGGTATTCCTTTTTTTTATTCTTATATCTTTGGGAGCTACCGCTCAAAAGAAACCAAATATTGTGATTATTATTTCGGATGATCATGCTTATCAAACCATCGGAGCATATGGCTCTAAAGTAGGGCATACACCTAATTTAGATCGATTGGCGAACCAGGGTGCCTTGTTCAATCGGGGATACGTTACCAATTCGATCTGTGGCCCGAGTAGAGCAAGTTTGTTAACCGGTAAATACAGCCATATAAACGGCTTTAAGGACAACGAAACATCCAATTTTGATCATGGTCAAGACTCATTCGTCAAACAACTTCAACAGAATGGTTACAATACTGCTTGGATTGGTAAAATACATTTGGGGAGAGAACTCCAAGGGTTTGATTATTACAGCATTTTAGTTGGCCAGGGCCATTATTTTAATCCTGATTTTATTAGCAGTGTAAACGGTCAGCCTGAGACTAAGGAAAGAAAAGAAGGATATGTGGCAGATGTGGTAACCGATCGGGCTTTAGATTGGTTAGCTAAAAAAGATGGTGAAGAGCCTTTTTGTTTAATTCTTGGCCACAAAAGCACCCATCGTACCTGGATGCCAGACCCGAAGGACTTTGGTAAAAATGATACGAGTGCTATCCCTCTACCAGAAACTTTTTTCGATACCTATGCCAGCAGACAGGCGGCCGCGGTGCAAGAGATGAGCGTTTCAAAAGATTTGCAAATGGGTTACGATTTAAAAATGTTTGAAAGCCCTGAATTGATGCGAAAGGATGGCAATTTTAAACGGATGACTGATGAGCAGTTTGATCAATATGTTGCTTATTATCAGCCTATTTACCAGGAGTTTAAAAAGGCGAATCTAAGCGGTCAGGAGCTTGCTAAATGGAAATATCACCGCTATATGGTTGATTATTTGAATACAGCCGAATCGATGGATAGAAATATTGGACGCGTCTTAGATTATTTGAAAGAGCATGATTTAGAAGAAAATACCTTGGTTTTATACCTATCTGATCAAGGTTTTTACATGGGCGAGCATGGATGGTTCGACAAACGGTTTATGTATGAGGAGTCCTTCCGCACCCCTATGATCGCTAAATTGCCTGGTGTTATTAAACCCAAGTCAATCATTAATGGCATGGTGATGAACGTTGACATTGCCCCGACTTTACTTGAACTTACCGGAACTTCTGTGCCTGAAGACATGCAAGGTAAATCATTTTTGTCTTTATTGAAGGGGGATAAAAAATCGGTTCGTAAACAGATCTATTATCATTATTATGAGAATGGTGAGCATGCTGTTTCACCCCATTTTGGTGTAAGCCAGGGAAGGTATAAATTAATTCGATTTTACAAGCGAGTGGATGGCTGGGAATTATTTGATATGAAGAAAGATCCTTCAGAAATGAAGAACGTATATACGGATCCAAAATATGCTAAGGTTGTGGAGAAAATGAAGAAACTGTTGCTTCAGGAGATCCAGGCTGTTCAGGATAAGGAGGCTTTACAAATTTTTAAAAAATAACAGTTAACCCAGCGAAATAATTGAAATTTGCCTTGTTCTTTTTTCTGTTGATGGGTGGTGTTTGTCAGGGACAATCCGAAGATGCCCGATGGACTAAGCAATTTTCGAATGACTGGCAAGAATTTCAGGCTTTTGAAAAAGAGCACCGCAGATATGTTCAAACCGAAAATGTCACACTTTCTTACTTGTCATGGGGACATCCTGAAGATCAGGTTTTTGTCTGGATACCGGGCAGTTTACTCTCTGCATATGATTTCCAACCCTTTGCCAATGCGCTGCTAGAGGCAGGCTATTTTGTGATTTCGGTGGATCATTATGGTCATGGAATGACTCCGATTCCCAAGAAAGACGCTGATTTTTTTGATTTTGCAAGTGACCTTCGTGTTCTTTTGGATTCTCTAGGTGTCGATAAAGCAATAATTGGTGGTTTTTCAAGGCGAGCGTATTTAGCGAGCGCTTTTTATAAAATAGAGCGTAAAACCCAGAGGTCTTTAGTCTGTGGGATGTAAGCGATTACCCCTGATCGAGTATGTACTCACGAATGGTCTCAGGAGATGCTTCACCAATAGAACAAACAA